>NZ_JAVAMR010000036.1:0-35912 GCF_030731025.1 Microbulbifer sp. 2205BS26-8
ATTACCGCGAGCACAGACCGTCGGAGAAATTGAAGCCCTGTTGCCATGGAATCTTCAGAGCGCAACGGAAGCAGACCTGCCGAATGAACCAAAGGGCGAGGTTACTTGATCGCTTACAAACAAAGCCAGTGTTCATTCATCACTTAGCCGTCACCGATTCAGTAGACGTGACTGTATTAGCCGCGTTGCAAAGCAAACATATTACACAAAAAGCATTACTCGGCGCTTTGAAGAAAGACATCACCGGGCGCCTGGCTCACGATTTGACGGAAACACTTAGACATTTACCAAACGGGGAGTACATTGGGCATTAAATGAGGAAATAAAAGCCAATATTTTCGATAAGTTATTGTTTTAATCGCCATTAGCTTTTTACTTAGCGAGCAAGCACCGTTTCAGCAGGGGTACAATACCGGTTATCAATCATCGTCCGACAGCGTCGGCTTAGCTTAACTCAATTTTTTAACAAACCTATATCAACCAAAGCCCCATTTAACGCTTTTATATGTGCTCCGTCTCTGGGCCAACCGATTAATGATTGATATAGATTTCCGTCGAGAAAAAAATAAAACACCGGAGTTTGACTAGTATCTAATTTAGGCCAAGGTGGGGTATTATGCATCAAGCCAACTGCCAGTTTTGGATAGGATTTTTTCCAATTCTGGTAAGATTCAAGTTGCAGATCCCCGCTTGGGGGAGATAGCCAGAGTGAATAATTAGAGAATACCTCTCTCAAGCGCTTATCCTTACTAATATACTCGGCTGCCCGAGCCGAAAAACCACACAAAGGGTTTGAAATAACTAAAATATACGGGCCTTTTTTTGGAATATTAAAGGCCCTGTGTATCAAATGGGAGTTCTCAGGCACTAAAATAGTGGGTTGATCATCTAACAGACCCACCTCTGTAGTAATTTTAGGTATCTCTTGCAAGTAATCTAATTTTTGTTTTTCAACCATACTGCTAGCCTTGTCGAACTGACGAGTAGCAATATATGCTTCTTGCAATTCGACGTAATGAGGTTTTTTTATGATTTTCTTTAAGTCGAGATAGTTTAATATCTTTTGCATGTCTTCTACATACTTTATTTGAGGATTATAAAAAATTAACACTTTTGTGGCTTGAAACAAGTACTCCAAACTAGAAGCGCCTAGATTCGCCTTAGCAAGATCGGATATGATTGGCTTTAACTCTGCTGCGTATAGCTTTTCCGCCTCCCTATTGATTAGTTCAATTTCAGAAGCCTTACGGTTAGAATAGATTTCTTGTGGCTTATTATAGCTGTTCTTTATATATGAACTCTCGGTTGCCAAACTAGCAAAAGTCCCCATAAAAAATATTATTATGATTGCAAAGCCGTATATATTTTTTTTCATTGCTATAGCCATAGCCTATGGTTTGGCTCTCAAGATATGGATTACCTTATACGCCCTACACCAAACCTCACCTCAAAAATAAAAGCTTGAAGATGAGATTTGGTGTAAATACGCGCCTAATTACAACTTAGAATTTGGTTATTCCGGGCGATAGCAATTGTCTGTGCATATATGGTCTGTTGCTTTTTTACAAGTTGCTCTAGATATGCAAACATAGTCTTTATAATCAACGAATAGCTGATTAAGCGTGCCCTGAGAAATTATGGGCATATCCTCATCCGATGCAACATGCATGTTTTCTATATTTGAGATTAATGATTGGGCTCCAAATAGTTTCAGTATGTTAAATACTTCTGTCGCGGTTGGGCCATATTCCAATACACCAAAATTAAAGCCAGCCAGACCCCTTTCGCTAAACACCAGGCTATTGATAAAAATCTCTCTCTCAGCAGTTGGCAATCTTCCTAGAGGTGTATTTTCTACTAAATTATTAGCTAAGTAATTTTCCAGATCCAATCGGCTTTTTATTGGGGAGATAAGAAAATCAATTTGTCTTTGTAAAGTTAAAACCTCTTTCTGGAGATTAAGAATAGTTTCTGTCTCCTTGCCTCCTTGCGAACTCTCATCAGAAGATGCCTGTTGAGATGAAAAAATGATTAAAAACGCAGTTACTGTACCAATTAAAGTTGGTGACTTCATGTCTTATTTTCTTTAAAATTTATTAAATTAAGTACAGAGTATAGAATCGCCTCTAGCCATTGCAGCATAATCTATAGGCATTACAGAATACAACTTTTTAAAGTTAAATGTTTTCTGTTATTAGCCCGGCAGGGATATGTGCTTTTTACACATAGCCACAAGCTGCCACTTACGCGGTCTGGCCTATCTGGATGGGGATTGCGTTGGGGAGGTCGTCTATTATTGGGCTTAAAATATTCGCTATTTTGGCTAACGCTTCTTTCCGTTCTTCAAAGTAATCATGCCGATCATAAATGCCTTCAACCCCTTTTAGTTTATGATTTAGGCAGCGTTCCGCGACATGGCCAGGAATACCGTTTGAGGCGAGAAGGCTACGGCATGTGCGACGAAAGTCGTGTACTGTGAAGTGTCCCAAGTCTCCCATAACATTAGGCGGCTGTTTCTTTTTGCCTGCTTCACGTCCAAACAGTTTTGAAATGGCGCGATTTAGGGTATCACTGCCCATGTGTGGCTTTTTACTGGATCTGCGATTGGGGAAGACATATTCAGAGCCACAGGCACGAACCTGTAATTCATTCAACCAAGTTATAGCTTGCGCTGGCAAAGGGATAACGATAGCAACACCGGATTTACTCCTTTCTGCTGGCAGTGCCCACACAGCCTTATCCAAATCAAATTCTGACCACTTGGATTCTATTAGTTCACCTTTGCGCACACCAAGCGCCAGAAGCAATGCACAAGCCAGATAGTTGTCTCTGGTAAAGCTGTCGACGTGTTTACGAAAAACACTAAACACTTTTTTAATTTCGGTCACGCTTAGGGTTCTGTCTCTACTTCGCTCAACGCCGCCCGCGTCAGCAACCCTGAAAGGGGCGGCGGGATTACTGGATAAGAGATCCAGTTTTATAGCGTGGTTAAACAATTGCTTGCAGTACAGCAAGGCATCGTTGGCAATGGTGGGGCGGCCACTGGTGGCTATTTTTTGAACAGCGGCGCGTATATCCACCGGTGAAATAGCCGTAAGTTTCAACTGGCCTATGTCGGGCGCTACATCCTTAGTGTAAATCCGTTTGGGTATGCTTGGGTGCTTCAGTCTTTTTTGTAGACTCAGGTACCAGTCATTAAACAGATCGTCTACAGTCTTGATCTGCTGGTCTTGCCTTCTTTCGACCAATGGGTCAACACCCTGTCTGATCTTTTGCTTCAACTCTTCGGCCTGACCCCGGGCTTCAGCTAGCTTTACATGCGCCACTTTACCAAGCGTCATAGATCTACGCTTTTGGTTCGCCGTGTATCTGAGCATCCAGTACGGAACCCCCCTATTAGGGATCATAAGGTACAGCCCCCCACCGTCACCAAACCGCCCCGGCGTGTTCGACTTGATGATTGCCTGTACTGTCTTAGCTGTTAGCTGTCCCATAAAGTAGCCTCTGCTTTATTGGCATCCTCCCCGTACTGTTAGTGTGAGGTTTACGCCCATTCCATAAAATTGGGTAGTACAATTTATCAAAATATTGAAATCTTTGAAATACTACCCAATTTACTACCCAAACGGCAGCGGATACTACCCAATATGGCCGGACGTTACAGGAAGGAAGAACAAAGAAAACGCTTATTTTTAAGGGCTTAAAGGAAGGCTAGGGAGGTGTTCGGAACTTACTCGATATTTTGCACCTGCTCCCGCATCTGCTCAATGAGGACCTTCAATTCCACCGCAGCCTGGGTGGTACTCGTTACAATGGATTTTGCAGACAGGGTGTTGGCCTCGCGATTGAACTCCTGCATCAGGAAATCCAGTCGTCGACCTATGGCACCACCACCAGAGAGCACTCGGCGTGTCTCGGTGGTGTGTGCATCCAGCCGGCCCAGCTCTTCATCCACATCCGCTTTTTGAGCCAGAAGTACAATTTCCTGTTCCAGGCGCTCTTTGTCCAGATCCAGTGAGAATTCCTCTAGTCGGCTACGCAGCTTTTCCCGTTGCGCCTCCAGGATTTGTGGAAGCAGCTCGCGCACCTGGGAGATTTGTTCCTCGATTCCCACCAGGCGGGTTTCAATAAAATTGGCCAGCTCTGCCCCTTCGCGCTCCCGATTTGCCAAAAGCTGTTGCAGGGCTTCGCGAAAAGCCTGCAGAACAGTGGCGGACTGTCGCTCGGGATCGGTTTCCGGCTCACCGATCACACCAGGCCACTGGAGAATCTGCAAGGGGTTGAGCGGCAGGGTGTCCTCGCCCGCAGCCACCTGTTTGGCGGCCTGTAACAGCGCCTGCGCCAATGCCTGGTTGACCTCCAGCCCGACAGTTTCCCCACTGTTGGTTTTGAGAGTCAGAGTAAGTTCGATTTTGCCGCGGGACAGGTTTTTGCGCAAAATATCGCGCAGCTTGGCCTCCAGCGCGCGCGCGGCCTCGGGAAGGCGGAAGTTGGGTTCCAGGTAGCGGTGGTTTACCGAACGCAACTCCCAGATGGCAATTCCTGATTCGAAAATGGCCTCGGCGCGCCCGAAAGCAGTCATGCTGCGCACGCTGTTTTGTTCTCGGTTATCGGCCATCGCGGATCCTCTGCAGGCGTTTTGTCAGCCCGACATCATAGCACAGCGTCCGGATGCCCATGGGGGGTATATAATGCAGGGCTTCCATGCAATAGATCGAGGTGAGTTATGCAGCGACCCAGTGGCCGTGCACCGGCGCAACTGCGTCCCATCAAGATTACCCGCAACTATACCCGTCACGCTGAGGGTTCTGTGCTGGTGGCGTTCGGCGGCACCAAAGTGCTGTGCAATGCCTCTGTCTCAAGTGAAGTGCCGCGGTTTTTACGCGGGCGGGGCAGTGGCTGGATCACGGCGGAGTACGGTATGCTGCCGCGCTCCACCGGTACACGTATGCCCAGGGAGGCAGCCAAGGGTAAACAAAGTGGCCGCACAGTGGAGATTCAGCGCCTGATTGGTCGCTCTCTGCGGGCGGCTGTAGATCTGGAGAAACTCGGTGAAAACCAGATTACTCTTGATTGTGATGTCATTCAGGCCGATGGTGGTACGCGTACAGCGGCAATTACCGGCGCCTGCGTAGCGCTGGTGGATGCCCTGCGCCATATGCAGCGGGAGAAGCTGCTCAGCGAAGACCCGCTGTTAAATCTGGTTGCGGCGGTATCCGTGGGTATCTATGCGGGGCAGCCGGTGCTGGACCTGGATTATCCCGAGGACAGTAGCGCCGATACTGATATGAACCTGGTGATGGCGGCAGACGGCGGCATGATTGAGGTGCAGGGAACCGCCGAGGGCGCGCCCTTTTCTGAAAAGCAGTTTGCCCAGATGCTGGGTTTGGGCAAGGCGGGAATTGACGAATTGATTGCCCTGCAGAAAGAGGCTTTGGAAGCGCGTGGCGACTGAAATTCAGCAGACTTCCGGCTGCCTGGCCTGGCAGTCTCTGCCGGGGCGCGCATTCTCCCGGAGTGCGATACTGCCCGGGCCCGCCGCTAGTTACACCTCGAGGTCATAATCCATAGTTACCGGCAGGTGGCTGGAGAAATTGACATTCTTGTTGATGGCGCCGTATTCGATGCGATTTTTCAGTCCGTGTGAAACGATCTGCATATCGGTGCGCCAGCCATCGCCCTCGCCGAGAGTGCCACTGGGCCACCAGGTGAACTCATCGGTGTCTTTAACCACCCGGCGGAAAGCATCGGCATAGCCGATTTCATTGAACAACTGGTCCAGCCAGCGCTGTTCATGGCGCATAAACCCCGGGGTATCCTGATGGTCCTGCCAGTTTTGCACATCGGCGCGGCGATGTGCCATACCCCAGTTGCCACAGAAGATAAAGTCGCGGCGTTTGCGGCTGACCTTGTGCAGGTGCGCCTGCATATCGTCGAAGAACTGTACCTTTTTCTCCAGGGTTGCCTCGCCGGTGGCTGTGGGGGCGAGCAGCGAGCCGACACTCAGGCGCTCGAAGTCCGCCTGTAAATAGCGTCCGTACATGTCCTCGCCACTGGCAAAGCCCATACCGAAGATAATGGCTTTGGGCTGGCTGCGGGTGTAGATGGCCACCCCATTTTCGTGGGGTGTTCCCGAGTCGAAGAAGTAGCTGTAATAGCCATCGGGATGAAAGACAGGATGGTCCAGTTGGGGCTCGAGGGCGCGCAGGTCCTGTAGACAGATAATGTCTGCGTCCTGCTCCGCCAGCCACTCGTAGAGGCCGCGTTGTGCGGCCTGGTGCACGCCGTCTACCGACAAGCTTACTATTCGCATTATTAGCCCCTTACCAGCGGACTGTGTATCATTAGAAACATTATGTGTGTGCCTGTCCCCGGGATTGCCACGGGGCAGTCTCCCTTCACCTTAGCCAATAGTTAACAATTTTCCATGCAGCAGTATCAGCGCGATTTTATCCAACTGGCCCTCGATCACCGGGTGTTGCGTTTCGGTGACTTCACCCTGAAATCAGGCCGTCAGAGCCCCTATTTCTTCAATGCCGGGCACTTTCATACCGGTGCAGCGCTGGCGGCACTCGGACACGCCTACGCCGAGGCGGTTATCGCTTCGGAAGTAGATTTTGATGTCATTTTCGGGCCAGCTTACAAGGGTATCCCGCTGGGTGCGGTGACCGCCGTGGCGCTGGCGCAGAGGGGCATCGACAAGCCCTTCTGCTTCAACCGCAAGGAAGCCAAGGATCACGGCGAGGGTGGAACCATAGTGGGTGCGCCGCTGGTTGGCAAGGTTTTGATTGTCGATGATGTGATTACCGCAGGTACTGCAGTGCGTGAAGTAGTGCAAATCATCGCAGCCCACGGAGCCAGGGCCGCCGGTGTGGTGATCGGACTGAACCGCCAGGAAAGAGCGAGTGAGGAATGTGAATTCTCCGCTATTCAGCAAGTGGAGAGACAGTACAATATCCCGGTGATCAGCATCGTGCAGCTGGACAATGTGATCAGTTATCTAGAGCAGGAATCGCAAGACAGCGAGACCCTGCAAAAAATTGTGGACTATCGGCAGCGTTACGGCGTTTCAGATCAATAAGACAGAATCTCTGTGGCGGGCCGAACTATTCAGTGAGAAGTGCGATGCGAGTCGCTCCCGCGGTATATTTACCAGTTGCCGCTCTGTTGTTGTCCGCCCTGACAAATGCCGCGAGCGGTGCCGGTGACCGGGTGCTCTATCGCTATACCGATGCACGGGGCATTGTGGTGCTCAATGAGGTGGTCCCACCCAAGTATGTTGCCAAAGGGTATGAGATCCTCACCCCCACTGGCCGTGTGCTCGAGGTGGTGCCCCCGCAGTTGAGCCCTGAGGAATACGCGGCGAAGCGCCAGCAGGAGGCTCAGCAGGCAGCGGACCGCAAGCTATTAAAGCGCTACAACAGCATTGCCGATATTGAGAGTGCGCGGACGCGTAAGCTGGCCATTGTGGAGCAGGATATGGCCATCATGCGCTCGAATATTGCCAGCCTCGTCCGCCAGATCGCCGAAGAGGAAGCGGCAGCGGCGCGCACCCAGCGCGGTGGCCGTGAAGTGGCACCCGAGCTTCTGCGGCGAATCGCCGATTTACAGATGGAGGTATCGGTCTTGCGCGAGCGCATCAGCCAACGTACGGAGGAAGCCCGCTCTATCGGTGCGGAATTCGACAAGGCGGTTGCCCGTTACACCGAACTCACAACCCGATCCTAGCCGGGCAATCCTTCCGCTGCGTGTTCCTGGGGTTTTTGCCCGCGGCCTGTTTGGTTGCAGGGTGACTCATCGAGAGTTTTCCTGTGCCCCGCTACCTGACCGGGACCACGGCTTCACGAAAGAATCCCGAGGTCAGAACCGGCCACTGTTCCTCCCAATACTCGGTGGGTTTGCGTTTAAAGCCGCTGCGCACATACTGCACGATACGTCCCTCGGCACTGGCCAGCAGCAGGTTGGCCGCGCCGCCCAGGGGCAGCACTGGGCGCAGGTACTCGCGCAGTTCCGCCTCTCGCAGGATCTGCCGAATCTGTGTTTCCAGGCGGTCGAATAACTGTAGAATACGCCCGTGCAGCCGCTCGGTCTCACCCGTTAGGGCATCGCCAGTGAGCAGTCGGGTAATGCCCGGATTGCGTTCACAGAAGGCCAGAAGAAGGTGCAGAATTTTCTGGCAGCGGTTCAGGGCCGAGGGCTCCTCCCGCAGAATCAGCGCGACGCGACTAAAAATCGCCTCTTCGATGAATTCAATAAGGCCCTCAAACATTTTCGATTTGCTAGGGAAGTGGCGATAGAGTGCCGCTTCGGAGAAACCGACCTCCCTGGCCAGGGCTGCAGTTGTGATACGTGCGCCGGGACTGGCTTCCAGCATATGAGCCAGGGCTTCCAGAATTTGTTGCCGCCGAGTAATTTTTTCACTGCTCATTGATTGCCTTTTGTCCGCTTGAGGGTGGACGGTGACCTTGTTTTTATCGCTGTAGCGTTGCGGTGGCGGAATCCTACCGATTCGTTGGGCTGTGTTCAATTGCCAAGGCGTTATCTGCACTCAGTTTGCGTGTGGCTGTTGGTGATCAATGTGCCTACGCCGCTATCTGTGAAAATTTCCAGCAATACTGCATTTGGGATGCGCCCATCGATAATGTGGGCTGAGTTAACCCCGGCTTTGATGGCATCCAGGGCGCAGGCAATCTTGGGAAGCATACCGCCGTAAATAGTGCCATCGTCAATCAGGCTCTGCACCTGTGGACTGGCCAGGCCGGTGAGGACTTTTCCCTGTTTGTCTTTCAAGCCCGCCACGTTGGTGAGCAGCATCAATTTCTCGGCTTTTAGACACTCGGCAATTTTACCGGCCACCAGATCTGCGTTTATGTTATATGAGATGCCATTTCTGTCCACACCAATCGGGGCTATGACCGGAATGAAATCACCGTTGATAAGCATGTTGATGACATCGATGTTGACCTTTTTCACCTCCCCGACCTGACCGATATCGATAATCTCAGAGGCGTGCAGGCCGGCATTTTCATTTTTTCTGGTCAACTTGCGGGCCTCTAAGAGGAGGCCGTCTTTACCGGTTACACCCACGGCGCGGCCGCCATTATGGTTAATCAGGTTGACAATTTGTTTGTTGACGGTACCGCCCAACACCATCTCCACCACATTCATGGTCTCACTGTCAGTGACTCGCATTCCATCCACAAAGCGGGATTCAATATTCAGTTTGTGCAGCAGTTGGCCAATTTGCGGACCGCCACCGTGTACCACCACCGGGTTGATACCCACCAATTTCATTAAGATAATGTTGCGCGCGAAACTATTTTGCAGTTCCCAATCCACCATGGCGTTGCCGCCGAATTTCACCACGATGGTTTTGTTGGTAAATCGCTGGATATAGGGCAGCGCTTCATTTAAAACCTGGGCGACAAGCAGAGCGGACTTCTTATCGAGGGACATGACCATTCCTTTCTGATGAAGCAGGCCCGGGTGGGTGTTGCCATCGGGCCTGCCGGGGGTACCGGGCAGATAACCGGGGTATATGTTGGTGAAAGCGCTGACCAGGGATCAGCAGCGGCATCAGCATCTGCCGCAATGAATGTGCAATCAAGCCGAACGCGCTAATCCACAAGCTGCCAGTTGGGCACTGTGATCGCAGGCGCGATCCTCCTCAGCTGGTCCATCACTTCCGTGCGAATACGCTCCAGGGCTTGGGCATTTTCCGCTTCAAAACGCAGTGTCAGCGCACTGGTGGTGTTGGAGGCGCGCACCAATCCCCAACCATCGGGAAACTCGATACGCAGACCGTCAATGGTATTGATATCTGCCTTGGCAAAGTCTCCCCGTTCGCGCAGTTGATCGACAAGGGAGAACTTCTCCCGCTCCTCTACTGGCAGCAAAATTTCCGGGGTGCTCTCCATTCTTGGCAGTGAATCCAAAAGCTCATCGAGTGTCTGTTCGCGCAGGGCCATAATCTCCAGTATGCGCGCGGCCGCATACATACCGTCGTCAAATCCAAACCAGCGATCCCTGATGAAAATATGTCCCGACAGCTCGCCGCCCAGAATGGCTTTGGTTTCCAGCATTTTGGTTTTTATTGGTGCGTGGCCGGTTTTCCACATCACCGGGCGGCCGCCATACTGGCTGACCAGTTGCGCAAGGCTGCGGCTGCTTTTTACATCGAAAACGATAGGCTCCCCGGGGTGGCGACCGAGAATATCCCGCGCCAACAGCATTACCAACTGATCTGCCCAGGCGATGCGCCCACTGCGTGAGACCAGGGTAACCCTATCGCCATCACCATCGAGCGCGACACCGAGATCAGCACCGCATTCTGCCACCTTGTCGATCAGGGCCTGCAGATTTTCCGGCTGGGAAGGGTCCGGCGGATGATTGGGAAAATTACCATCCACTTCACAAAAAATAGGGGTCACGGCACAGCCCAGTTGCTCAAACAGTCGCGGCGCCAGAACGGAAGCAGCACCGTTACCGGCATCCACAACCAGATGTGGCTGCCCTGCAAGGGCGACATTATTCAGAATCTCGTCAATGTATTTGTCTTTGATTTCCTGTGCACGATTACTGCCCTCACCCTGCTTGAAAGGACCTTTCTGCATCAGTTGATACAGCCCCTGTAGTTTTTCCTCGGCCAGTGGGCGCCCTTTCAGGACGATTTTAAATCCATTGTCCTCTGCGGGATTGTGACTCGCAGTTACTATAACGCCACTGTTGGTATTTTTTCCCTTTGCGCAGGCGTAATAAAGTAGGGGCGAGGGTATTAGCCCCAGGTTAATACTATTGCAACCACTGTCGAGAATACCTTCCATCAGGCAGTTGCCCAGCAGTTCACTGCTATTGCGGCCGTCGCGTCCGACCAGCAGAATAGATTCGCCAGCGTGTTGTGCCAGGGTTCCCAGGGCGCGCCCCAGTTGGTAGGCGAAAGGCTCATTGATTTCCTCGCCGGCAATACCGCGAATATCGTAGGCACGAAACACATGTTGTGGACAGTTGATGCCCGGGTTCAGCCCGGAACGGTCCATCGCCACTGCAGGTTGTTTGCCGGCTGTGTTGTTTTCCCCGTCTTGCCGTGAGACATCTGCAACAATACTCGGTGCTGAAGCGAGGCCCTGGGGCATCGCACTCTCCTCCTGTAAGACATCCTCAGCCGGCACGGATGTTCCCGTTCCACCTTTTGTACCATTGTCCCTGCGCTCCCAGGGCGCTTTGGTCCCCTTGGGGAGGAACGCCACCAGTAATACCAGAGAAATCAGTGTGCCTGCGCCGGCACCGAGATAAATCCAGAGTGCCGGCAGACTGTGCCGATGTGTGAAGCTGTCTGAGGGACTAAACTGAACACGCAGATAGCTGTCCTGAAGATTGACCCTAGTGGCATGCCCCGCTCCCTGACCACCGCGCCACAGTATCTGTGCCGGTGCATCGGGAAATTTCTGAATCAGCTGGATTTGCCCCTGGCTCCTGTCGAGTTTGTTCAGGGCATTTTCCAGGATGGCGAAAGGCTGGGAGATCAGTAGCTGCGCTCCCTGCAGATTCAGCACATTGTGCAGCTGCCAGCTGTTGTCCTTGCCGGTACGCAGTATTTCCAAGGGTGGCAGCGATTCGGTTTGGCCGCGTTTGAGCAGGTCCACCAGGGCGAAATTAAGGGTTGGATTTGCACCTGCACCCACTTGAATCTGTTGCTCAGTAAAAACCTGTACAGAAGACCCCTCGAGTAGTTGCGCAGTTTTCAGCTGTGTGAAAGCCGGTATTTCTGCAGCGCGGACTGCTTGCAGGCGTCGAGAGCGCTCGCTCAACTGTTGCTGAACTATCTGGGCAAACGTTTCTCCCTGTTGTTGTGCCTCCTGCCTTACCTGGTTCTGGTTGTAGGGATCCACAACGTATTCCATCAGTAAATAGGCACCGCCAAGCCAGGTGGCAGCGGCCAGTAGTGATGGCAAGAGCAGTCCCTTGTGCAGGCGCACACGTCGATGGTCTTTGTTGTTAGAAACCACGAATTTTCCTGTTGTAACGGTTACTGATGTTGTGCTTTGGCCGCGATGATTTCTATTAATTGTTTGGCCAGACTGGTCTTTAACGTCAGAGGCAAAGTTTGACAGCCATCGCGGTCTATGACTGTGACCGCGTTTTTATCGCTGTCAAAACCGCCGTCTGCACGGCTGACATCATTGGCAATAATCATATCGAGGTTTTTGCGCTGCAGCTTGCTTTGCGCATACTGCGTCACCCGCTGGGTTTCCGCAGCGAAACCCACGGTGAAGGGGCGCCGTGTGGTGCGCGCTGCGATGCCCGCGATGATATCGGGATTTTTTACCAGGGCTATCGAGCTCTCGTCGTGACAGTCCTGCTTTTTTTTAAGTTTTTGCCCGGCTGCGGTTGCCGGGCGAAAATCCGCTACTGCAGCAGCGCCGATAAAAATATCGCAGAGATCGGCCGCGCGCTCGGCGGCATCGCGCATTTCCCGGGCATCGACAACATCGATGCGCTTTACCTGTGCCGGGGTACTGAGATTCACAGGTCCCGAGATCAGTGTCACCTGTGCGCCGGCCCGCCGGGCCGCCGCGGCGAGGGCAAAACCCATTTTACCGGAGCTGTGATTGCTGAGGTAGCGGACCGGGTCCAGGGCTTCACGGGTGGGACCTGAGGTGACCACCACTTTTTTTCCGTTCAGGCAGTCGCTGCTGGTGTACAGGCACTCTGCCTGTTGTGCCAGTTCCTCCGGCTCCAGCATACGCCCGGGTCCCACATCGCCGCAGGCCTGGCTGCCGCCCGCCGGGCCCCAGAACAGCACACCACGCTTGCGCAGGGTTTGCGCATTGGCCACAGTGGCGGGGTGGCGCCACATGGCCTGGTTCATGGCGGGCGCCAGCGCCAGCGGCGACTCGCTGGCCAGACACAGGGTGGTGAGCAGGTCATCCGCCATGCCACAGGCAAGCTTGGCCATGACCTGGGCGCTGGCGGGGGCGATGAGGGTCAGTTCGGCCCATCTGGCCAATTCTATATGCCCCATGGCCGCCTCCGCTGCCGGATCCAGCAGATCGGTGTGCACCGGATTGCCGGACAGGGCCTGATAGGTCAGCGGTTGCACAAATTCACGGGCTCCGGCACTCATGACCACCCTCACCGCGGCACCGCGCTCCCTGAGGCGGCGCACCAGGTCGGCACTCTTGTAGGCGGCGATACCGCCGCTGATACCCAGGACTATGTGTTTGTCGGCCAGGGAGGACATAGGTGCAGTTCCCGAATTGCTACAAGGAGGTAAGATTAGCATTGATGCCTCTGTTCATATAAGACGGGGTTCAGGCATTCACTGAAATGCGGCTAGTGGCGGGGAATGAGGCGCTGTGGTGGAAAGGTCGGGGGGCAAAGGTGAAAATCAAGGATTGGCCCGAGGCTGAGAGGCCGAGGGAAAAGCTGTTGGCGCGAGGTGCCGGGGCACTATCGGATGCGGAGCTACTGGCCATTTTTCTGCGCGTGGGATTGCCGGGGGTTTCAGCGGTGGATATGGCACGCAGGCTGCTGAGTGAATTTGGCGGCTTGCGTGCGCTGCTGGAGGTGGACCGGGACCGGTTCTGCCGAGCACGGGGACTGGGCAATGCCAAGTTTGCCCAGTTGCAGGCGGCGCTGGAAATGGCGCGGCGGCACCTGGCAGAGACCGTCCAGCTGGGCAGTGCCCTGGGTAGCCCTGCGGCACTGCGGGATTATCTGGCCATGCAGCTGCGCCATCGCCGCCGCGAGGTTTTCTGCTGTCTCTATCTGAATAACCGACGCCGGGTCATTGCCTTTGAAGAGCTGTTTGAAGGGACGCTCAACGCCGCGAATGTGTATCCCCGCGAGGTGGTACAGGCCGCACTCTACCGGGATGCTGCAGCGGTAATTTTGGCGCACAATCATCCGTCCGGTTCCTGTGAGCCCAGCCAGGCGGATATCTGGATTACCGAGCGCCTGGTTCAGGCACTGCAGCTGTTCGATATCCCGGTGCTCGACCATATGATTATCGGCGAGGGCGAGGCGCTGTCCTTTGCCGAACAGGGGCTGCTGTAGAGCGTGGCTGCCAAGCGGTATTGACAGGCTGTACAAAACTTGCCCCCTCCGGGCTCTTTTGGTATAAAACGCCGCTCTTTGCGGCCGGGCCGGATTCTGAACAGGTTCCGCCGCCATCCAGGAACCGGATTAGAATCCCGCAGCGCCTTCCTCTTCAGGGGGGATCTGTGGGTACAAGCGTATTGAAGAGGCCAACAGATGTCTAAGGTATGTCAGGTAACCGGTAAACGACCGGTCACCGGAAACAATGTATCCCACGCCAAGAATCGCACCAAGCGCCGCTTTGTGCCAAACCTGCACAGCCATCGTTTCTGGGTGGAATCCGAGAAGCGCTTCGTGAAACTGCGTGTATCTGCAAAGGGCATGCGTGTTATCGACAAGAAAGGGATCGACGCTGTTCTGACGGAGCTGCGTACCCGCGGCGAGAAAGTGTAACGGCTGTAGCCCAGCAAACCGATTGGAGAGAGAGCAATGCGCGAGAAGATCCGCCTGAATTCCAGTGCCGGTACCGGCCACTTCTATACGACTACCAAGAACAAACGCAACATGCCTGAGAAAATGGAGATCAAAAAGTACGATCCCGTTGTACGCAAGCATGTTATGTACAAGGAAGGCAAAATCAAGTGACTGCCACTTGCTTAGCCTGTAAAAAGCCCGGCGAGCCACCGGGTTTTTTGTATCTGCGGATTCGGTGCGGCGGCCTTGAGGGTCCGCAAAATCAGACAATGCCAGAACTGCCGGAAGTAGAAACCACGCGTTTGGGTCTGCAGTCCCACCTGGAGGGCTGCCGGATACGCTCTGCCGAGGTGCGCCAGCCCCACCTGCGCTGGCCGGTGGGGCCAGATTTTGTACGCCATATCCGCGGTGCCCGGATACATCGCCTGACACGTCGTGCCAAGTATCTGCTAGTGTACACGGATACGGGCTGTGCCATCTGGCACCTGGGGATGTCCGGCAGCCTGCGTATGGTGGAGGCCGACACTGAGCCTGAAAAACACGATCATATCGACTGGTGGCTCGACAGTGGCTGGTTACTGCGCTACCGGGACCCGCGCCGCTTTGGTGCGCTGCTGTGGACTTCCGGCGACCCCCTCACCCACAAACTGCTCAGACACCTGGGTCCGGAGCCACTCTCTGGCAAATTTAACGAGGACTATCTGTTCTCGGTCTCCCGCAAGCGCCGGCAGCCGGTGAAAACACTCATTATGGATGGGCATATTGTTGTGGGTGTCGGCAATATCTACGCCAGTGAATCCCTGTTTCTTGCCGGTATCCGCCCGGACCGGGAGGCGGGTTCTATCTCCAAGGCCCGCTATGGGCGCCTCGCGGAGGCGATCAAGCAGGTGTTGCAGCGGGCAATCACCCGGGGAGGAACTACCCTGAGGGACTTCATCGGGGGGGATGGAAAACCGGGTTACTTCGCCCAGGAACTCAATGTCTATGGCCGTGCGGGGGCGCCCTGCCCAACCTGCACCCGCCCCCTGAGCGACAGGGTTTTGGGGCAGCGCAACACTTTTTTCTGCACCCGTTGCCAGCGCTGACTGGCCAGCCCCTGCGCAGACAGCCGGGATCGGCAATACTACTATCAACAGGAGTGCCGGCTGCGGAGATAGCCCGTGGTAATGCTGTTGCCTTTCCTCACGGTTCTGATAGCCATCTGGTTTCTATGGAAAGGCCGCCGGTGTGCGGTGATCGGCTGGTGGCTGGCGACCTTGCTGATTTATATCGCCTGGTGTGCTTATCACATGACCGAGGTATTGGACCTCTCCTTCTAGGAGCGGTGGTGGCATGGCGTGTACAGTGCGAAGACTCGATACCCTGACCCTGCTGGCCGTCACCATCGCGTTGTGGTTTGCCATTGCCGTGGAGGTATTCCTGCACCAACTGCCCTGCCCCCTGTGCCTGCTGCAGCGTGTCGCATTTACTATGGTGGGTATCGGCCTGTTATTAAACTTGCGCTTCGGTGTGTGCCCCATGCACTACGGAGTGGTCATACTGTCGAGCCTCGCCGGACTGGCTGTGGCTGCGCGTCAAGTACTGCTGCATATCCTGCCGGGTAATCCTGGCTTTGGCAGTCCTTTTCTCGGCCTGCACCTGTATACCTGGGCTGCTATTGCTTTCTTTGCCCTGTTGGCCTACAGCGGGACTGCCCTGATGCTGGCCTTTGCCCGGCAAAACGGTACCCTGCGCCGGTTCAGTTTCCCAGAGAAATGTGTCGTAATGGCGTTTTTCGCCATTGCTCTGATCAACCTGATCAGTACTGTTTTTGAGTGTGGCCCGGGCCCCTGCACCAGTCACTCCTTTGGTTATCACTGGTTCAGGCCCTGGCTCGGTGAATGAGCCCGGTAATCTAATCGGCTGTCGGGTTAACCGCCAGGTGCTTTCCCTTCCTATAATTTTTCTGTTGATGGTTGAAGTGTAAGTGGTGGGAAAATTGCTGTTTAACTATCAATGAGTGAGTTGATTTTTTATATCGAAAAAATCTGTACAGAGTGTATTGCTGTGCTATCGATAGAAATCTCAAGTTCATACCGGTAAAGATTCTTCTCACCTGGGAAAGGGGAGATAACATGATACGCCTGGCCTGGGTTTTAGCGGGTTTTCTTTTGCTCTCCTGTGAGCGGGCAGACTCAGGGGGGGTATCGATATCTGCCCCAGCCGACCTGGTGATTAAAAATGCGCATATTTACACTGTGGACAGGGAGCGTTCCATCGCTTCGGCGATGGCTGTCCGGGGTGGACGCATTATCTACATTGGCAGTGGCCGGAAAGTAGAAAACCATATCGGACCACAAACGAAAATCGAAGACCTGCATGGAGGGTTTATTTTACCGGGATTCATACAGGGTATAACGATTCGGGGAGCAATCTCCGGTATCAATCTTTTCTCTGGAAACTCTATAGAGGATTATCGTCGTTGCGTGGAAAGATTCACCACGGAAAATCCGAATCAACAGGTGATTGTTGGCATGGGTTGGCGTCCGCAGGTTTTTTCCTCACGGAGGCCCCATAAAGAGATGCTGGACCAGATCAACGACCTGATTCCGATCATCCTGTTTTCTGCCGATAGTGCCAGCATTTGGACAAATTCTGAGGGGCTGGCGGCTGCAGGTATCAATAACGATACAGAGAATCCCGAAGGTGGTTTGATTGTGAAGGATGAAGATGGCATGGCTGTCGGCTTACTGCAAGGGCGTGGTGCAACTGCACTTTTGCAGAAGTTGATACCGGAAGGCCACACCAAAGACTATCGGGAAGCTATTTTGCGGGTCCAGAAACTTGTGCCAAGTCAGGGAGTGACAACGGTTTATGAAGTCGGGATACCCCCAAGGAGCGATAGGGAACAATTAGCGGATATGGACACCTTATCCGGGCTCAGTCCTTTGGATCTGCGACTAAGGACCGCATTTACCGTTTCTTCGGAAATTACCGAGGCACAGCTAAAGGAGTTGCAAGGGCTTGCAAAACACTATGCCAGTGAAGATTTCCAGATAGGCTCGGTGCGTGTTTCTGCACTGGAGCATCAGGCAACTTCCACCGGCATGCACGCGGCTGTAAAGCCGGTAGAGATTGATAGCATGACCCGATTGCTTCAGCGGGCAAACAGGCAAAGTTTCCCGGTACAACTGTATGCGGGAGATCGGGCCAGCACCGAGCGGGCCCTGTCGGTCCTGCTGCAGTTAGGGGCGATCGCGGAGCACCGAAATCAGCGCAACAGCATTCTGGGTGCCTCAATCACCAGTGTCGGGGAATTACAGCGGTTTGCACAGGAAAACATTGTGGCGGTATTGCACCCTGGGCAGATTCCGTCAAAGCCTGTTCGCCCCGACAGGTCCGGGGCCGGGCGTTTTTTCCCCGAGGGGGTGACTCTGGTATCCGGCTATGCCTGGTTACCGGGCGGGCCGGACACGCCACTGGCCGGTATACAATCCGGCGTTCGGCGCAGGATTCCACTCGCAGCGATGATAGAGACCTTTACCATTAACGGCGCCTTTGCCAACGGCTTAGAAGCAGAAACCGGCAGCTTGGAGAAGGGCAAATGGGCGGACTTTATTGTGTTGGACCGCAATCTCTTTCGTATTCCTGTGCAGGAAATCCACAGGGCCCGTGTCCTGCGCACCTATTACAAGGGAAAGCTGGTCCACGACAGTGGCAGCGCCCGCCACTCGCTTTTCCCGGCAGATAAAAATTGCCAGGAGGGCTCTCAAGGGACAACCAGAGGGTGTTAGTGCCCTTGGGCGCTGCCCTCCCGGCGGGGGTCAGCACCGCCATAGAGCTTGTTGTCTTTTAGCGCGATCGCGTGAAGGCCGCTGTTGAGGTTGCGCTCCACAACCCGGTGTCCACGCGCCTGCAGTTTCTCGACGGTATCCTCGCTGAAGAACCCCGGCTCCAGTTCCACACGCCGGCCGATAGCCGCGATGTTACCGGCGGCAATAGCGTCAGCGATGGGCATGTTCAGTCCCAGGTGATAGAGAATAGTGCGCGCGGTGTAGTCGATAATGCGGGAACCACCGGGCGAACCCACTAACAGGCGCATGCTGCCATCGGGGTTGAATACGATCGTAGGGGACATGGAAGAACGCGGCCGCTTGCGCGCCTGGATGCGGTTGGCCACCGACAGCCCGTCTGTATTTTTTGGGGTGAAGGAGAAGTCGGTCAACTGGTTATTCAGCAGGAACCCCTTCACAAACAGACGCGATCCAAACCCGGTTTCGATACTGGTGGTCATACTGACCCCGTCGCCGTAACGGTCGACAATAACCAGATGGCTGGTATTGGGCATTTCCGGCGATTGCGACATACCGCGCTTTGAGGGTTGGCCGGTGGGATTGCCGGGCTTGGCCACGGTGGCACTGTCCGGATCGATCAGCGCTGCGCGCCTTTTCAGGTAGTGGGTGGAGACCAACAGTGTACTGGGTACACTGACAAAATCGGGATCGGCGGCATAGGTGTTGCGGTCGGCAAATGCCAGCTCTGATGCCTCGACAAACAGGTGGGTAAGCTGATCGCCGCCGGCTTCCAGGTCTTGCAGTGGGAACGCCTGCAATACACCCAGGATACCGCCCATGGTGGCGCCGCCCGAGGAGGGTGCATCGGCACTGCAGACGCGGTACTGGAGAAACGGGAAGCACAGTGGCTGTCGTTCTTTTGCATGATATTTTGCCATATCCTCCAGGCTGAGCAGGCCCGGATTGATGGGGTCGTCCTGTACCGCCTGTACAATTGCCTCGGCGATCTCGCCCCGGTAAAAGGCATCGGCACCGCCCTTGGCGATGGTCCGCAGTGTTTGCGCGTACTCCGGATTTTTCAGCCGGTACCCCACCGGCAGTGGCTCGCCGTCACTATTGAAGAAGTAGTGGGTGATGGCGGGCCTGGCGGCCACCCTGGGTAATTTCAATAATAATTGGTGCAATCGCGGGGAAACTTCAAATCCAGATTCGGCCAACTGGATCGCCGGCTGGAACAGGGACGCCCAGGGCAATTTGCCGTCGTGCCGATGTGCCAGAGCCAGCATGCTGATCACGCCGGGCACACCCACGGAATAACCGCCGATCACTGCCTGCATAAAAGAGCGCGGTTTGCCATCGTGCATGAAATAGTGTTCGTTGACTGCTGCCGGTGCTGTCTCCCGCCCGTCGTAGTAGCGGAGTTTTTTCTGTTCGGCGTTGTAGCTGAGCATAAAGGCGCCGCCGCCGATGCCCGATGACTGCGGTTCCACCAGTCCCAATACCATCTGTGCGGCGATGGCTGCATCTACGGCGGTACCACCGCGCGCAAGGATCTGTTCAGCGGCGCGGCTGGCATAGGGGTTGGCGGTAACGGCCATATAGGTTCCGGCAGTAGCGGATTTGATGGCGCTGCGACCGGTATCAATTTCCGGTTGCGGCTCGTCGGCAATGGCCGGATTCAGAAAAACGGCGAAGGCGAAGAGAAGGTGGCGCACGAGACACTCCGCGGACTGTGGAAAAACCCGCATGAGTGTATCAGAAATTCCCCTGAGTCCGGGTTAGCGGAATTTCTCCTCAAGCGCAGTCTGAACTGTTGGCGGAACAAATTTGGCCACATCCCCACCCAGAGAGGCAATTTCCCGGACCAGGGACGAGGAAATGTAGGATAAATGCTCTGCCGGGGTCAGAAACAGGCTTTCCATATTGGGCGCCAGCTGGCGGTTCATATTGGCCAGCTGGAACTCGTACTCAAAATCGGAAACGGCGCGCAGACCGCGCAATACACCGTAGGCATTGACCTGATGTACCAGATCGGCGAGCAGGATATCGAAACCGATCACTTCCACATTGGGCAGATGACCGAGTACCTGCTGAGAGAGTTCGACGCGCTCATCCAGGGTAAAAAGCGGATTCTTGCGACTGCTGGCGGCCACAGCGACGATGACCTGGTCAAACAGGCGGCAGGCCCGTTCAACGAGGTCCAAATGGCCGTTGGTAATGGGATCGAAAGTCCCGGGATAGACGACTTTTTTCATAGACCAAGGCTTAATACAGGCCGGACAGGGTGCGAATGGTAAACAATTTACGGCTAAGGCTCAAAAAGGAATACGCCTGGCGGGTGCGCCCCGCCCCTCTAGGGACCGGCAGAACAGGATGGCGCGCAGTGATATAGGCGCATACACACTTGCCCGGTGGCTTTCTCCCTGCCCAGTTGCCAGTGTGGTGGAATCGGGAGCGCGGTATTGCGTGGTGTCTCCACATAGACCAGCGCTTCTTGCGCGAGGTGGTTTTCCAGCGCATTGAAACTCTCCTGCCAGAGATTACCGGCAAATGGTGGGTCGACAAAGACGATATCGTACTTTTTACTGGTGCCCGCCAGGAAATCGTGCGCACTGCAGTTGTACACTTGGGCACCGAAAGCCCCTACTAATTGCAGTTGTTCTTTCAGGGTGCGCACCGCTTGTGTGTTCAACTCGACAAAGTCCACCGAGGTGGCGCCGCGGGACAGTGCCTCCAGCCCCAGGGCACCCGAGCCCGCGAACAGGTCCAGGCAGTGCGTGCCGGGCAGGTAACATTGCAACCAATTAAACAGGGTTTCGCGCAGCCGGTCGCCGGTGGGCCTCAGCCCCGCCACCGCAGCGAACTGCAACTTGCGCCCGCGCCACCGTCCACCGATGATGCGCAGCTGCGAGCGGGGTGGCGGGGCTGAACGGTGCGATGAATTTCTGGCCAAGGTCACTCTCTGCTGGGGGCTTAGCGATGCTAAGATTAGCGTCTTTCTGCAAGCGGTACATCCGGATATAAGAATGATCTTTGATTTCCTGCGCAAAAAGAAAAAGGGCACACCCGAACAAGGCGAGCCCCGGGAGGGACATGCAGAGGCCATCGCTGTGCCCGAAGAGACATTGCCCGAGAAGCAACCGTCGGCAATAAAAGCCCCCCCTGCGTCCGGGAAAGCGCGCACCACAACCGGGCAGGAGGCCTGCGAGGAGGAGCGGAACAGGGCAACGGAGGAACCGGTTCCGGCGGAACCCCCGCCGTCTGTTGCCGTGGAGCCGGAAAGCGCCGCTTCCGCAGCCGCCACAGATACCTGCCCGTCTCCCGCACCGGAGCCCCGGTCCAGTCCCACAGTCTCCCTGCAGGAAAAACCGGCTCCAATAGAAAAAGAGGGATTTTTTGCGCGTATTCGCCGGGGCCTCAGCCGCACCAGCAGTCAGTTTGCCGAAGGTATGGGCAACCTGTTTCTCGGCGCCAAGGAAATCGATGAAGATCTGCTGGAGGAGCTGGAAACCCAATTGCTGATGGCAGATGTGGGCGTCGAGGCCACCAGTGAGATTGTCGCGCGTCTTACCGAGCGGGTCTCCCGCCGCGAACTGGCCAATGGCGATGCACTCTACAAAGCACTGCAGCAGGAACTGACTGAATTACTCGACAGCGTTGAAGCCCCCCTTGTGATAGATACCGGCAAAAAGCCCTATGTGATTCTGGTGGTCGGCGTCAACGGTGTTGGCAAAACCACCACGATAGGCAAGCTGGCACATCGCTTTCTCAACGAGGGCAGATCCGTCATGCTCGCCGCCGGCGACACCTTTCGCGCCGCTGCGGTGGAGCAGCTGCAAGCCTGGGGGCAGCGCCACCATGTGCCAGTGATTGCCCAGCACACCGGTGCAGATAGCGCCTCTGTTATATTCGATGCTGTGCAATCGGCTCAGGCTCGCGGTGTCGATGTGGTGATTGCAGATACCGCGGGGCGTCTGCACACTAAATCCAATCTTATGGAGGAACTGGCCAAGGTGCGTCGGGTGATGGGCAAGCTGGACCCCAGTGCTCCCCACGAGGTCCTGCTGGTGCTGGATGCCGGCACCGGCCAGAACGCCATCAACCAGGCCACCCAGTTCCGCCAGTCGGCGGGCGTTACCGGCCTGGTACTGACAAAACTGGACGGCACCGCCAAGGGCGGGGTGATCTTTGCCCTGGCGCGGCACTTCGGCATTCCCGTGCGCTTTATTGGGGTGGGCGAGCAGGCGGAAGACCTGCAGCCCTTCCGTGCCCGTGAATTTGTCTCGGCACTTTTTAGTGGCGATGCGGCTTGATTACCCGCCCCTGCAGGGAGTAGCAAAACCGTGATCACCTTTGACCATGTGAACAAGCGCTACGCATCGGGGCAGGATGCCCTGGCGCGGGTGAGCCTGGAAATCCCCCGCGGCGATATGGTATTTCTCACCGGGCATTCCGGTGCCGGTAAAAGTACCCTGCTCAGACTGCTCACCGCCATTGAGCGCCCCACCAAGGGTACAATTCTGGTGGCCGGGCAAAACCTCAACCGCCTGCGCAATCACCAAATCCCCTATTATCGACGAAATCTGGGGATTGTGTTCCAGAACCACCAATTGCTGTCCGATCGCAGCGTCTTCGACAATATCGCCCTGCCCCTGGCCGTCACCGGTTGTAACAGGCGCGAGGTGGGCCGCCGGGTGCGCGCCGCACTGGATAAAGTGGGGCTGCTGCACAAGGAAAAGCAGAACCCCATGGTACTCTCCGGGGGAGAGCAGCAGCGCGTGGGTATTGCCCGCGCTGTGGTAAATAAGCCGGCAATCCTAGTGGCGGACGAGCCCACCGGCAATCTGGACTCACAGCTCTCGCGGGAAATCATGCAGTTGTTTGCTGATTTCAATGCTGTGGGCGTCACTGTGCTGGTGGCCAGCCATGATCTGGAACTGGTCGCACAGATGTGCCAGCGGGTGCTGACTCTGCAGGAGGGCCAGTTGATTTACGACGGGGTTCCAAACCGTGAAGTACTCCCAACCTAGGGCGGCGCAGATACAGCGCCGCAACAAAGCCGCCACTGAAAAGCGCACACGCGGCTCTGGAGCCGTGGTTGCGCGCACCGGATTTGGCGACCTGTGGCGCAGCTGGCTCTGCCACCACCGCGAGATGGCGGTGGAATCCCTGCGCCGCTTCTTTGCCACACCCATGGCCAGCACTTTGACAGCTCTGGTGATTGCTATCGCCCTGGCACTGCCCGCTGCCTTGCAGCTGGGCTTGCTGAACTTTCAGCGTGCAGTGGCCGGCTGGGATGGACAGCCGCAAATCTCGATGTTTCTGCACAAAGGGGCAAAAGAGGAGGCAGTGCGGTCTTATGCCGAAAAACTGCGCGAAAACCCGGCCGTTGCCGAGGTAACTTATATCTCCCCGGAGGCGGCCCTGGCCGAGTTTGAGCGGGGCTCGGGGTTCGGTGAGGTGCTGGCAGGTCTCGACGCCAACCCGCTGCCGGCGGTGCTGCTGCTGCGTCCGCGAGATATACAGAATAGCGATAAGCTGCGGGCGCTGGTGGAAACCCTGAGCGCGCAGGCACTGACCGATTCCGTGGTGCTGGACCTGGCCTGGGTGCAACGCCTCACCCAACTGACCCAACTGGGGCAGCGTCTCTCTGCGGGGCTCGCAGTACTGTTGTCACTGGGGGTGATGCTGATCGTGATCAATACCATTCGCCTGCATATCGAGAACCGCCGCGAGGAGATACGGGTGGTGAAGCTGGTGGGCGGCACCAACACCTTCGTGCGTCGCCCCTTCCTTTACAGCGGTCTCTGCTATGGCCTGGCCGGTGGACTGCTGGCCTGGCTGTTGCTCCTCACCGGCGTGCTGCTGTTGTCGGGACCGGTTGCCGGGCTGGCCTCCAGTTACGACAGCAACTACACCCTGGCCGGCCCCGGTCTCAGCGACCTCCTGGGGCTGACTGCCGGTGCCGCCCTGTTGGGATTGCTGGGTGCCTGGCTGGCAGCCAGCCGGCATATCCGAGCGATAGAACCGTGCTGACTTTTTGGTCAGATCAAGAAGCGTAAAGCCGCTCCGGCGCAGGGAACCTGTGGCGCCAGCCGCTTCTCTAATGGTCCACAATACACCCGCATACGACGTGTGGTGGCGGGCTTTCTTATCCACCGGTGCAAATGCTACACTGGGCCCTGCTTGCCAGCGGATACCGTATCCGGCGGCAGCGGCCGGTGGGACCGGCCGACGAATAATGAGAGGAGAAATTTGAATGGCAACCAGCCTACAGCCAGTGCATACGCTGTCTCCGGGCGCCAACCTGGGGGCTTATATCCAGACGGTCAGTGGCTTTGACGTCCTGTCCGCAGAAGAGGAAAAGCGCCTGGCAGAAGACCTTTACTATCGGGAAAATCTCGATGCAGCGCGCCAGCTGGTGATGTCACACCTGCGTTTTGTCGTGCATATCGCCAAATCCTATTCCGGCTATGGCCTCAACCAGGCCGACCTGGTGCAGGAGGGCAATGTCGGACTGATGAAGGCCGTGAAGCGCTTTAACCCGGAAAAAGGGGTGCGCCTGGTGTCCTTTGCAGTCCACTGGATCAAGGCCGAAATCCATGAATTTATCCTGCGCAACTGGCGCATCGTAAAGATCGCTACCACCAAAGCGCAGCGCAAATTATTCTTCAACCTGCGCGGTCAGAAGAAGCGGCTGGCTTGGCTCAGCAATGACGAAGCCAAAGCCGTGGCCAAGGACTTGAATGTGGACGTAGCTCAGGTGTATGAAATGGAAGGGCGCCTGGCCGCACACGATGCCGCCTTTGACGCCGGTGTCGATGACGACGATGACACTGCCTGGCAGGCGCCGGCGCACTATTTGGAGGACCGCAGTTTCGATCCGGCGGCCCAACTGGAGCGCGACAACTGGCAGGCCACCAACCTCACCAGCCTGAACAGTGCCATGGTGCAGCTGGATGAGCGCAGCCGCGATATTCTCCAGGCGCGCTGGCTGAGCGAGGAAAAGTCCACTCTGCACGATTTGGCAGAGAAGTACGGTGTTTCCGCCGAGCGTATCCGCCAACTGGAAAAGAACGCCATGAAAAAAGTGCGCACAGCAATGGAGGCTTGACCCCACGCATTGACTGTTGGATGGAAAACCGCGCTGTGGCGCGGTTTTTTGTTTGCGCAATTATCCCTCTCCCCAGCCTTTGGGGGAGGGCAATCGTTAGGAGACAGGTGATGGCCAAACTGTACCTTTTGCTCGCTGCCCTGTTTGGTGCCAGTGGCGTTGCACTTGGCGCATTTGCGGCGCACGGGCTGCGCGACAAGGTAGCGGAAAGCCTACTGGAGGCCTTTAAGACCGGGGTGCAATACCAGATGGTCCACACCCTGGCCCTGTTCGGCGTTGCACTGCTGATACAGAGCCGGGGCGAGCGCTTGTCGCTGTTACTGAGTGGCGCGTTTTTTGTCGCTGGCATGGTGTTTTTTTCCGGCAGTCTGTATGCGCTCACCCTTGGCGGACCGCGCTGGCTGGGGCCGGTAACCCCGCTTGGGGGAGTGCTGATGATTGCCGGATGGATAGCACTTTTTGTCGCTGCCGTTAACTTTTCCAGATAGTTCCCGGCGGCTGCCCGCACTGTAAGCTGCCGATGGCCCGCACCGCCCCGGTCAGTGAATATCGTTTTGCATCAGAGGTTGTGAATCATGCGAGAGGCATTCGCAGAAGCGTTTCCTTACCGCACTGAGTACAAAAAAAAGTCCATTCGCAGCTATGTGATGCGTACAGGGCGTATTACAGAGGGGCAGCGCCGGGCTTTCGATACTTACTGGAGCCAGTACGGACTGTCCCTGTTCGATGGCCCACTCAATGTCCGTGCGGTTTTTGGCCGCGAGGCCCCGCTGGTTCTGGAGATCGGCTTTGGTATGGGAGATTCCCTGCTGGCGATGGCGCAGGCAGAGCCGGAAAAGGATTTTATCGGCATTGAAGTACACCCGCCCGGCGTTGGAAGGTTGATCAACAACGCCGGCAAGACCGGGGTAAAGAATCTGCGCGTGTATATGGCCGATGCCCTGGACGTTTTAAACGATTGTATCCGCAATGACAGCCTGGACCGGTTCCAACTGTATTTTCCCGACCCCTGGCACAAGAAAAAGCACCATAAGCGCCGCATTGTGCAGCCCGAATTTGTGCAGCTGATCTGCAGCAAACTCAAGACCGGTGGCCAACTGCATATGGCCACAGACTGGCAGAGTTACGCCGAGCATATGCAGGCGGTACTGCAGGCGGCGCACCGGTTAACAAACACCGCCGCTGGTGGGGGCCCTGTGGAGCGCCCTGCGTGGCGCCCGCAAACCAAGTTTGAGCGCCGCGGCCAGCGCCTTGGGCACGGGGTCTGGGACCTGCTCTACCGGCGCCTGCCCGATGCCACTCCTGCCCAGAGAAAGCCCTCCGAGCATGACTGAGTCACTTTTTTATTTTATCAATCAAGGAACAACTGCCGAATAAAAAATGTATGCAACTGATGGATCTGGCTGATTTAAAGCCGGCCAAGCAATTGATGCACCTTTGGAACAAGATAAAAGTACATTAGCGGAACCAAAATTGCGGTCATAATCAGTGATTTTACCCCAATCGATAATTGTAAATTCAATACCTGTATAGCCAACGATAATAGTATCACTATAGGGTATACCAGCAGTCAGATGCAGATGGCATGTAGTATCGATTTTTTCATTCTTTCAAGCCTTCCATAAAACTGACTATTGCTGAATAGTATCCTGGCAAAATCTTATGTAAAAACTGCCTTCCATTTTGGCTTAATTTCACCTCTTTGGCTCGACCATCGCCAGGCTTCGACTGTATTTTAATAAGCCCGTCTTCCTTCATACGCTTCAGTGGTCCACCCCCCTTGAAGGAGTTATTGTCAATTCTGGTGTTCAACAAGCCTGATTAAGCAGCGCTCTGACCGGCTGTTGTCACCTCCTCTCCATCCTTGAATTTCACCCCGGTGATGACCTTGGCAAGGTAGTTAAAGCCCCGGAGCTTTCTCCACTTTTCTTCTGCACACATTCCCAGCTTGAACACCATGTGTAGCATTCCTTCTCTCGACAGACAGCCTTTCGAGCGCTTGGTCCGGTGTCGTATTGTCCCGAACGTCGACTCGATCGGGTTCGTTGTCCGGATGCTCTGCCAGTGTTTTGCCGGGAAGTCGTAGAAGCTCATCAGCTCTTCGTGGTCCTTTAGCAAACACTCGACAACTTTCGGATATTTGGCTTCGTACGTCTCGATAAACGTGTCGAACGCCTTCTCCGCATCGGCCCTTGTCTCAGCTTGCCAAATGTCGTACAGGAAGCGCTTGGCTTTAGGTTGGCCCGCTTTTGGCAACTTGTTGAGAACGTTGGCCGTCTTGTGTACCCAGCAGCGCTGCTGGCGCATTTCCGGGGTCGCGCTCACCGTCTTTGTTCTTTGTCGAACTCGGGGTTGAAATGATAGTGGCATCCACAATACTGCCTTCTCGCAAAATCAGACCGTGCCGGTCTAAGTGCTTGTTGATCTTATTAAACAGTTTCTTGCCAAGTTGATGTTCTTCAAGCAGGTGACGGAAGTTTAGGATCGTTGTCTCATCGGGCACGCGATCCAATCGAATACCAGCAAAGCGGCGCATTGACTCTATTTCATACAGAGCGTCTTCCATAGCCGGATCGCTCAAGTTGTAGGCCAACTGCATAATGTGGATACGCAACATAGCGGGCAGTGGATAGGGTGGCCGGCCCATGCCGCCACGGGCATAATACTTGGCTACGGATGACTCCAATTGCCTCCACGGTAATAACTCATTTAATTTTTCCAGGAATAGCTCGCGCCGTGTTTTGCGTTTCTTGATGGTGTATTCGACTTCGGCGAAAGTCAGTTGGCTCATGATTGAATCTGTGTATGTTGGAAACGTGGTAAATTATGCCAGACTGGAGCAGTTTCTCAGAGGTTCCCTAACTGTCTTGAATGCACGGGGTATAAGGATTTGGTTTCATCAGGGGATATATCTTTTAATGCGCGAGCCACTGTCGCTGGTTGTTATTAGGGCCTGTTCACCACTACATGTCATTGAGAGGTTTTCATGCACTCTGTGTTTGGTCTACATGTGAGATTCTTTAATGCATGCACCATGAAAAAAGCCAAAAGTATTTAATAACTCTTTCGCTTCTTCTTCATTTTTAACATTAATCCAGGTCATGAAAGACACTCCCTAAGTCACATAACGCCGTGCGCACTGGTCGGAAATATTAACGCGGGATTACCAGCCCGCTGGGCCAGTCTGGTAAACAGACAGTGCCTGCTTCATTCCACCGTAACCGATTTGGCCAGATTCCTCGGCTGGTCCACATCGGTCCCCTTCAGTAACGCCACATGATAGCTGAGCAATTGCAGGGGCACCGTGTAAAGAATGGGTGCCAGGCTCTCGGGGGCATCCGGCACCTCGATCAGGGTAAGCCCCTCCTCACTGGCAAATCCGGCCTTGGGGCTGGCAAAGACAAACAGCTGCCCGCCCCGGGCGCGCACTTCCTGCAGATTGGACTTGAGCTTTTCCAACAACTCATTATTGGGTGCCACAACAATTACCGGCATATCCGCATCCACCAGGGCTAGGGGGCCGTGCTTGAGTTCACCGGCCGGATAGGCCTCGGCGTGGATATAGGAAATCTCCTTGAGCTTCAATGCCCCCTCCAGCGCGATGGGGAACTCTACCCCGCGCCCGAGGAAGAGCGCATGGTTTTTCTCTGCAAAAGCCTCACTGGTGTGCCGCACAATTTTGTCCAGGCCAGTGAATGCTGCCATCAGCTGCGGCAGCTGGTGCAAGGCGCGCACCAGTTCGGCCTCGCGCTCGCTGGAGAGCCCATTGGCCCTGGCCAGCGCGATACAGAACAGTTGCAGGGCCACCAGTTGGGTAGTGAAGGCCTTGGTGGAAGCCACTCCAATTTCCGGGCCGGCCTCAGTCATCAGGGATAATTCTGATTCACGCACCAGAGAACTATTGGGTACATTGCAAATGGTCATGGAAGCTAGATAGCCGAGTGCCCTGGCCTGGCGCAGGGCCGCCAGGGTGTCCGCTGTTTCCCCCGACTGGGAAATGGTGACAAACAGGGTTCCGGGGCGCACCACGGTTTTGCGATAGCGCAGTTCGCTGGCCACTTCCACCGCACAGGGCACCCCGGCCCAATCCTCCAGCCAGTAGCGGGCCACCATACCCGCATGGTAGCTGGTACCACAGGCGACAATCTGCACCTGCTCCACTTGCGGCAGAATCTCCCGGGCGCGGGTCCCCAACGCCTGGGACAACACCGAGTGTTCGCCAATACGCCCTGCCAGGGTCGCTGCCACCACTTGCGGCTGCTCGAAAATTTCCTTCTGCATATAGTGGCGGTAACGGCCCTTGTCGGCTACGTCATGGCCACCATCCAGTTTATGTACCGGGCGGCTGACCGCGTCGCCCCGTTTGTCGCGCACAGAGATACCGCTGCGACGCACCTCCGCGACATCGCCCTCTTCGAGAAAGAGAAAGCGGTCAGTTACCTGGCGCAGGGCCATGGGGTCTGAGGCAATAAAGTTTTCCTCTATGCCGGCACCCAAAACCAGGGGGCTGCCGTAGCGGGCGCAGGCCAGGACATCCGGCTCCTCACTGCTGATAACGGCAAGGGCATAAGCGCCCTCCAGCAGCTGCGTGGCCTTGCCTACGGCATCCACCAGGCTGAGTCCCTCTTTGCTCAGTGAGTGAATCAGGTGCGCCACTACCTCCGTGTCGGTATCTGAGGCAAATTGATACCCCTTCTCCTGGAGCTCGCAACGCAATGCCTGATGGTTTTCAATAATACCGTTGTGCACCAGGGCGATAGGCCCGGACATATGCGGATGGGCATTTTCATTGGAGGGAACCCCGTGGGTGGCCCAGCGGGTGTGCGCAATGCCCTGGTGGCCCTCGGCAGGCCTCTCCTGCAGTTTGGCTTCCAGATCGGCAACCTTGCCCAGGCTCTTGCGCAACTGCAGCCGGCCATCCCCATTGCGCAGGCAAACGCCTGCCGAGTCGTAGCCCCGGTATTCCAGTCGCCTCAATCCCTCCAGCAGAATTTCAGTGACATTGCGTTGTGCAAGGGCGCCAACAATTCCACACATGTTGATCTCCTCAAAAATCATTTCTCATGTTCAGTTCTTTGGCAAATCCTGGCTAGGTTGCGCCGCTCGTCTCTGCCCGAAGGACCTGCACCCCCAGCACCTCGAGTTGTTGCTGGGCACTGTCATCCAAGCCCGCATCGGTGACCAGGGTATCCACCCGTTCCCAGGGCAGTTCCAGATTCGGAATGCGCCTGCCCACCTTGCTGGATTCCGCCAATACCACCACTTCCCGGGCAACGTCGGCCATCACCCGCGACAGTCCTATCTGCTCATTGAATGTGCAGGTGCCACGCTCCAGGTCAATTCCATCTGCACCAATAAAAGCGCGGTCAAAATCGTAATCCCGCAGCACCTGTTCCGCCACCCTGCCCTGGAACGCCTCGAAGTGGGGGTCCCAGGTGCCCCCGGTCATCAGCAGGGTGGGTTCGTTTTCCAGTTCACGCAACGCATTGGCCACATGCAGGGAGTTGGTCATCACCACCAGGCCGCGCTTGCATTCCAGCTCGGGAATCATTGCCGCAGTGGTGCGGCCGTAATCGATCACTATGCGGTGGTGGTCGGGAATGAGTGCTGCTGCTGCGCGGCCAATGGCGCGTTTCACCTCAGAGGGGCTCTCCTCCACCACCAGTTCCCGAGGCAGCGGGATTGCACCGCCACGGCGGCGCAGGAGCAATCCGTGGTTCTCCATCGCGGTCAGATCCTTTCGGATCGTAACTTCAGAGGTTTCGAAACGCCGCGCCAACAGCTCAACACTGGCCTCCCCCAGCTCGTTGAGAAGGCTCAAAATACCGTGGCGACGCTGCTGTGTATTACGTTTGGACATGGAGAGATAAGTTTCGTTTCGAAACTTAAAGATAGCAAAACGAAAGATATGTTCCCACTTTTTTTCCAAAGCCCGGTTCAAAGTGGGGACAAGCGGGTAAGGCCGCTGATCCCGTAATTCAGCTGGAGAGTGCCTGCAACAGGGCCTGGAGAAAACGCGCCAGCTCCCCCCCGGTCACGGCGCGGTGATCGGCACTGACAGAAAGTGGAAGCAGTGGGCGCATGGCGGGCCAGCGGTCTACCACCACCACGCCCTGGCACACCCGCCCGGCCCCGACAATTGCGACGGTCGGGGGCAACACCAGCGGGGTCGCGTAGCGCCCGGCGATAGCGCCGAAGTTGGACAACAGTATGGAGCCTCCCTGTAAATCGCTCTGGGCGATACCGGTTTCCCTGGCCTGCTGCTTGAAGTCTGCCACCGCTTGCAACAGTGCTTCATCGGAGTGCGCGGCGACATCCCTGAGCACAGGGACAAACAGTCCTCTTGGTGAATCCACGGCCAAACCGATATTGATAGTCGCCTGGGGAATCAGCTGATCGTCCCGGTAAAGGGCATTGAGGTTCGGCTCGGCGATACAGGCCGCCTGCAGGGCGCGAATCAGGCGCAACAGGGCAGGGGCGCTCCCCCACCAGTTGGAGATATCCGCGTCATCGCAGAGGGTTATCTGCGCCACTTGATCCCGTGCGCGACTCATGGACAATCCCATGGCGCGCCGCGCCGGGGACATGGCCGCCGCCTCGCTGGCAGCGACGGGTTTCACGGCGGTTTCTGCCGGTGTCTGGGGCCGGGAACCAGCCGCAGCACACACCTGTGCCGCAGTCACCCTGGCACCATCTTTGGAAAGCCTCTGTAAATCCACCCCCAAACGCCGGGCCAGGGCACGTACCGAGGGCGTGGCAAACCGCCGGGGACCCTGCTCTTGCTGCGGCTCGGCCTCGAGCACCGCCTCACCCTGTTCCAGGCTGCCAACCACCGTTCCACTGTCTTCCTGGGCATGCTCCTCCGCGGTGGCTTGCACAGGCTCCGGCACCACTTCATTGGCGCCGGGGCCCGGCTGCGCCTCCACTTCCCCTTCACCGGTGCCGGTAAAGCCCACCAGTGGATCGCCGACATTGACGGTTTCATCCACTTCAGCAAACAGTTTTTCCACCTTGCCGCCCCAGGGCGCGGGCACTTCTACCAGTGCCTTGGCGGTCTCTACCGTCACCAGACTCTCGTGTGCGGCAACACTGCTTCCCTCGCTTACGTGCCATTCCCGCACCACGGCATCGGGCAGCCCTTCGCCCAAATCGGGCAGGGTGAATATCTTCATAATCCCCTTCCTTTGGCGTAATCCCGCACTTCCTTCACAGCCGCCACAATACGCGCCACGCCCGGCAGGTACTCAGCCTCCAACTGGTAGTAGGGCATCACTGTGTCGTAGCCGGTGACCCGCTGTACCGGTGCCTCCAGCAGATCGAAGGCATATTCGTTGATCTGCGCAACCACTTCGGCACCCAGGCCGCAAAAGCGCGCCGCTTCGTGTACCACAACGCAGCAGTGTGTCTTTTCCAGAGAATCGATAATGGTGTGTATATCCAGGGGCTTGAGGGTAGCCGGGTCTATTACTTCAGCCTGTATGCCATCCGCTGCCAACAGCTCCGCCGCCTCCAGGGTTTCCTTGAGGGCGGCGCCCCAGGCAATCAGGGTGATATCGCTGCCCTCGCGCAGCACAAAAGCGCAATCCAGCGGCAGTGCCTGGCCGGAGTCCGGCACTTCCTGGCGCACCGCCCGGTAAATACGTTTGGGCTCCAGAAAAATCACCGGGTCCGGGTCCCGGATCGCCGCCAGCAGCAGTCCATAGGCGCGGGCAGGGGAGGAGGGCACCACCAGGCGCAGGCCGGGAATATGGGCAAACAGGGCTTCGGTACTCTCCGAGTGGTGCTCCGGTGCGTGAATACCGCCACCGTAGGGCGCCCTGTAAACAATAGGGCAGGACAGCCGCCCGCGGGTGCGGTTGCGAAAGCGGCCCGCATGGCTGAGGATATGGTCCAGTGCAGGGTAGATAAACCCCATAAACTGGAACTCCGCCACCGGGCGCAGCCCCTGCACAGCCATGCCCACGGCAATCCCGGCAATCATGGTCTCCGCCAGCGGTGTGTCCAACACGCGGGCGCTGCCAAACCGCTCCTGCAACCCCTCAGTAGCCCGAAACACACCACCGTTAATCCCGACATCCTCCCCGTAGACAATCACAGTTGGATCGGCCTGCATCTCGTGGGCAAGGGCCTGGGTCACCGCCTGTACCAGGGTAATCTCCGCCATGATCAGCCGCCTCCCTGCAATTGCTGGTACTGCTCCAGAAAGGCCTCGGGCAAGGTCGCGTAAAGATGGTCGAACATGGCCGTTGCGGCATCTCGTGGGGCTTCCCGGTAGTTGCGCACCCCTTGTTCCAGTATCTGGGTCAGTTCCCGCTGCAGTTCCTCCTCCTGGTTATCCCCCCAGAGGCCCGCACCGTCCAAATAGGTGCGCAGGCGTACCAGCGGCTCCCGCGACCAGGCCGCGCGCAAAGTCTCCTCAGACTGGTAACGGCTGGCATCATCGGCGGTCGTGTGATCGCACAGGCGGTAGCTGACCGCCTCAATCAACGAGGGGCCGCCACCATTGCGTGCCAGCACGACGGCATCCGATACGGCCTGGCGCACTGCAATCACATCGTTGCCATCCACCTGCAGCCCGGGGATACCGGCCGCAATAGCCTTTTGTGCGAGTGTTTTACAGGCGGTCTGCTCGGAGCGGGGCAGGGATATGGCCCACTGGTTGTTGTTGATCACAACCACCAGCGGCAGCTTCCAGTCGCCGGCCAGGTTGATTGCCTCGTAAAAGTCCCCCCGGGAGGTAGCGCCATCACCACCACTGGCGACGGCTACGCGTGCGGGTTCGTTTAGGTGTGCATTTTTATACTTAAGGGCAAAAGCAACGCCGGCACCATGCAGGATCTGTGTGGCGATGGGGACACTCAGGGGGAGGTCCTCGCGGGCATGGCGAAAATCCTGGCCGCGTTCATCCCCGCCCCATATGGCGTAAATTTCTTCAATAGCGACACCGCGCTCAAGGAGGGCGCTCGTTTCCCGGTAATTGGGACAATAGACATCCTCCTCCCCCATGGCGGCGCCCACACCAACGCCTATCGCTTCCTGTCCGAGGCTCGAAGGGTAGGTACCGAGCTGCCCGGTGCGCTGCATTTTCACCGCGCGGCCATCCACCATGCGGGCCAGGCTCATCTGCCGGTAGTGGGCAATCAGGGAATCCGGTGTGGCAAAGTCCGGCAGTGTCTGGGTTGTCTGCCCTCGCTCATCCAGATACTGCAGCGAGGCGATATCGAAACTGGCAAGTGGCTGCATTCTGGGCTTGTGCATCGGGCTATTCCTTTTTGTTCCCGAAGCGCAAGTTTAACGGACACGAGGACGAACTGAACCGGTGCGAAGTGAGAATACCCGCCGGAATTTAAAACGCCACCGGACTATTTCTGATAATGCAGTCACTGCCAGTGCAGTGTTGGAGGCAATAAAGCGCCATCGTCAGTTTCAGTGGAGGACTTGTCTGCAACATCGCAGTCGCACATGATGGTGCCGACACCAACATTCGCCGCCCTCCACCGCTCTATCGCCCATATAGGAGAGGTGATTGACTTTGCTGCCAGCGCTGACCTGCGCCTTTTTGATTTGGAGTGCTCTCGGTGCAACTGGTTAATATTCACAAACTGGTTAGCCTTTCGCCCCTTTGGTATGGCAATTCCTAACTCCAAACTATTAGTACCTAATGCCGACAACAGGAGTGGCCGGAGCAAATCACCCAGGGTTTTAAAAGATAAAAATGCTAGAAATGTATTGATTATTCTAATCATGGTTTGGTTCATCACGCGTAAAGTATGGGTGAAGCTTTGCCGCATCCTGTGCCTACGTTTGAAAAAAGTTCCGGTCTAAAAACGAAACCTCTTTGTGCCAACGCGTTTTAATCCAGATAGGTATATGGCCAAACCTGCAAAGATCCAACCTACAGCGAAAACACTAACTATTGGAAACCAAGACCCAATCTTTAACGAGTGAAGAGCAACGTATAAAGCAGCACTGCCTGCGCCAGCACCGGCAATAGTTGCAAGTAAGCTTCCACCAACCTTTATTTGTTCCCCGCATAATCTACATCGCAAAGCGTCACCCAGAAAGGCAACTTTTAATTTTTCAACCTTTGTTACGGCTACACCCTTGCAGCTTGGGCAGATCAGATTTTCCATAGACTTTTAACACCTAAAAAACCGGCAGCTGGAACGAAGCGTAGTGTAAGCTGTCCGGCGCCGAAGACGCGAAGTTGATTTACTTGTTAGAAGTTATTGCTTAGCAGTGCCTCAACACTAATATATTTATACATTTCTAATAGGTAGAAGCTGCCATTTTTTTCCTGCAGGTCTGGCCGATAAGACAAAATACCCTTGATCAGTCCCACCGAGGTGGTCCAGTTTAAATGTTAGTGCATAGTGGGCCGTGGCACTTTCTCCACGGTGGTTTCCGGGGCCGGTGGGCGGTAGCCCAAGGCACTGTGTGGCTGCTTGGTGTTGTAATGCTTCCTCCACTCCTCAATAATAATTTCCGCCTCTTGTAACGTATAGAATATTTCG
>NZ_JAVAMR010000037.1:0-35464 GCF_030731025.1 Microbulbifer sp. 2205BS26-8
TCTAGCTCGGTAAGCAGTCCTTCCGCCGTTACGATGAACCTCACGACAGACTGTGGATATTGAACGGCCAATCACTTCGGCGATCCGGCTGAATGTCAGGCCAGCGGAGAGGCCTCGTGAAATTTCTTCCCGTTCGGTACTGCTGAGTGCTCTGGCAGACCTAGAACGCCTGGCTGGAGCGATACCTCCATGTATAGCAAGCATTCCACTAATCGCCCCGGCATGCTTTCCTAAAGCCCGTCCAATCTCACTTAGTGACTGACCTCTTTTCCATCTATCCCACAGCTCCCGCTTTTGCTGTGTAGTTAGACCTCTTATTTTTGAAGCTGACCGCATCTTGAAAATCTCGGTAGTGATTCAATTTCATTATGTTGCAACGACCGGTTGAATCTACCGTAGCCTTTTTTAGTATCTCTTTCTCCCGTTCCAGGCGATTAATCCGGGCCTCGAGCTCCTGGATTCTTTGCTGCTCAGGGGTAAGAGCTTTACTGGTAGGCGTCTCACCGCCACGTTCAGCCACAAGCTGCTTTACCCAGCGACGGATGCCGGTGGTGCCGGCATCCAGTGACCGGGCTGTCTCTGAAGTCGAATAGCCCTGATCGACGACCAGGCGGGTAGCATCTAATTTGAACTCGGGAGAGAAGGAGTTACGTTGTCTACTCATTGAACACCTCTGTCTCAGGCGGCGACTTTACCACCTAAATTGGTGTCCGGGATTAGTAGACCACTACACTAGCAATCAAATTTTGATCCATAGAATAATTTATATCTCAAGGTGACGCTTATAAGAGTCACTGACTACTTGAACAATTTGATCCCACTTACGCCTTTCCCGTACGTAATGATATGCATTTTCACTCAATCTTACACCTAACCCGTCCTCAGTAGCAACTCTAACTAGACATTTGCAAAGATCGTTTGAATCCTCGGATTTATGTATTAGACCGGTTTGTTCATCAACCAACATCTCACTTAGTGCATCCACATTAGAAACCACCAATGGGACTCTCATTGCCATTGCCTCAAGCGGTTTGAGAGGAGAAACCAGCTGGCAAACTTTCATATCTTTTCTAGGCAGGGCAATTACATCTAGTAATGAAAAATACTCCTGTACCACATCATACTTAACGCGGCCAACAAAGCGAACTTCATTAGAAATGGATAAACAATATGCCTGACTTTTTAAATCTTCGAGAATTGCACCACCTCCAATAACCACCAGTTTTGAATGTGGCACTAATTTCTTTAGCAATGAGAATGCTATCAGAAGACAATCTAAACCCTCATAGTCTACTAATGATCCAATATAACCTACAACAAAATCATCCTGAGACAAAGACAAGCATTCACCTAATAGTTTATTATAAGAACAACGCTTAAATTTAGTAAGATCAACACCATTTGGGAGTAACTTAATTTTATTTTTTGCCACTCCCCGATTAGTAAGTTCATTAGCAAGCGCATTTGTTAAGGTGAAGACACCATCTGCATGTTTGGCTGTTAGTGATTCTAATGCTCGATCTAAAATAAACCGCTCTGTATTTTCCCATCCTCTCCATTTCGATGCTGCAGTATATTCCCAAAGGCCACGCACCTCATAGTAAAATGGAACACCAAGCCTTCTCGCGGCAATTAGCGTAGGCAAGGCTGCTTCATAGTTTGAAGCAGCATGCACTGCTACAGGTCTAAATTTTTCAATCTCTTGAATAATTCGCTCGGCAGACTGAAAAATATAATCCTCCGAATCAACTTCCCATCTGTGCTTTCCATCAAGTAGCGTATATTGTACTCCATCAAGGATATATTCAGATCCTAAGTCGGAGTTATTAGCATCAGGGCGGTCATTTGGATATCCGGGGCATGTTATACACTTAACATTCCATCCTTTTTTTAAAATAGATGTGAGGATATTTTGGGTGCGAGTAGTATAACCAGTGACATGATAAGGCAATACCGAGGATGCCATATACAGAATACGACGATCAACGGATTTATATTTAGTGTAGCTCGAACAGTTTAGCCCTAATTCCTTTAAATTCTTGAGCTTGTAAGCCCCTTTGATTTGATTTGACTTGATTCTTAGTTTTTCTTGTTCGGAATTTGGTAGAGACGCAAGAGTATCAAAAGCTTCATTAATGCAACCAGTGTCAAAAATAAATGAAGCAAACCATCGCAGCCTGAAGATTGCAGGATCTGTTGTGATTGCATTTCTGGCTAACTCAGCAGCTTTCTTTACGTCATCATGAAGAGCAAGCCTGGCCAACTCAGTCAGACCCTTAGCAAAATCCACTCGCGACTGACAAACTTTATTTAAATAGCTCTCTGCAGCGTTAACGCCGGCTTTAGCATTAATATTGCATAGTTCAAAAATGCTAAATTCTTCTTTCTCTTGCTTATTCAAAGATTTATCAGCCATGTTCTCCTTTTTTATTTGTCTCTTTAGAGACCATATCATGTGGGGCAATTTTAATAGGCCCCAAATGCTATGACGACACGCCAAGATAGTTTGACCCAATCTGAACTCCACTGACCGTGCAAGTCTGCTGGCTTCCTGTGCAATATTTTGATTTACGCGCAGTGCGTCACTTAACTTTTCTTTAATATCACCAAAAATTTTGATGTCTTCACATACCAGATTATACTTTTTTTGAGTTTCTTTAAGGCTACTAGATGCAATCAAAAATTCCTGTTCAACCAATTTTAAGTTAGCTATTTTTTCGACCAATAAAGGAAATTCAGCCTCCCTCTTCTCAAGTTTTTTTGCTACCAATGCATGCTCTTCCTTAATCTCTTCTAGATACTGAAGCTTTTCTCTAGCAAGAAAAAGGTCAGCTTCTGACTCCCTTAGCTTATCAGCCAATAAAGCTACTTTTGCATAGAAATTTTTTGATAAATCTTGAGAAATCTTATCAGCAAGTTTTCTCCCTAATATATCCAACTCACTATCTGAAATTACTTCCATATTCCCTTCGTATCTATAATTTTCTTTCCGCTCAATAAATATTTGTCTATTGACTTGAATTCTTTATGATCAACAAGCATCACTAAAATGTCAGCTTGTTCCAGCGCCTCAGTAATATTAGAAAGAAAAAAATTTAGATCATCACTTCCTAAAAAGCAATCCTCTCCAATATGTGGCTCAACTGCCAATACTTTACCAGCATGTTCGGCCGCTACCCTCTTTGTAATCTCTAGTGCAGGGCTCTCTCTTAGATCATCAATATCTGGCTTAAATGTCAACCCAAAACAAGCAATTGTGATCTCTTCAGCAGAGCACAGAGCACCGCCTTCTAGCATTTTTGATACCTCTTTACTTATCTTTGCAACCACCCATTCAGGTTTCGAATCATTGACCTCACGAGCTACACGGGTAATTCTTGCCAGCTCTGGTGAGGCGCTGACTAAAAACCAAGGATCCACAGCAATACAATGACCACCAACACCACAGCCAGGTTGTAATATATTCACGCGGGGATGTCTATTCGCTAAATTTATTAATTCCCAAACATTGATACCAATTTTATCCGATATTAGAGATAGCTCATTCGAAAAAGCAATATTTACGTCTCTGAATGCATTTTCCGTAAGCTTTGCCATCTCAGCTGTACGAACATCCGTGAGTAAGCAATCGCCGTTCACGAAAATTTTATACAACTCTCTGGCCATTTCTGCACATTTTTTTGTCATACCGCCAATAATGCGAGCATTCTCAACTAGCTCTCTCATTACTCGACCCGGTAATACACGCTCAGGGCAGTGAGCAATGAATACATCGAAATCACCCTCAGAACGATTTAAGGTTGGAATTCTCAAATCAGACCGAAATTCTGCCAAGCCTTTCGCCATGTGCTCAGTTGTGCCTACAGGAGAAGTGGATTCAAGAATTATCAAATCGCCTTTTTTTAAAACAGGTGCAATATTGCTTACAGCAGCTTCAACACAAGAAAGATCAGGTTGTTTTTTATCTTTAAAAGGTGTGGGAACAGCTATAATAAAAGCATCTGAGCTTTCAGGAGTTAATGAAGCTTTTAAAAAACCTTCTTTTACAGTTGAGTGAACTGCAATATCCAGATCGGGTTCAACAATATGAATCTCTCCTCGGTTGATAGTATTTACAGTTTCTTTATTAATATCGACACCACAGACTCGTATCTTCCTGGATGCGAAAACTGCAGCAGTAGGCAGGCCGATATAACCCAATCCAATTACATTTAATGACTGAAATTTATTTTTAGATATCATTTCACCTCCAGTAAATATCCACCGGCAAAGTCGGTAGCTTTTATTGTGGGCCGCCCAAAGTGGTCAATACGGAACCATCCTTCCCCAAGCCTCCGAGGGGCTACCCATACCTTCAAACTATGCTCTACTAGCCGATTTTCCTTCTCCTGATGATAACTATAATACTCACCAATCAACGGTAGACGCAAAGTAACCTCTCGCTCAGAAGTGTTGCCCTACATAATTTCTACGCTGGCCAGAGTAGGTCCTCGCAATGTAAATAGCACTTTTACCCTTGATATATCCCACCACCTGGTAGACAACATATTTGGGCGGAATCGATATCATCATATGGACATGACCCGGCATTACGTGCCCCTCCTCAATCAGGCTCTCCTTTTGCCGGGCCAAATGATGAAATACCGTGGTGGGCAACTCTCTGCGCACCCGTCCAAACAGCACCTTTCTACGGTATTTTGGGATAAAAACCATGTGGTACTTACACTCCCATTTCGTGTGACTTAAACTGTCCTCTTGTCTCATGGTGACTCCTTTGTGTGTTGCTTGGCGGCTCACACATTGGAGTTACTATGGGACTTCCGGATCTGTCAAACTATGCGTGCCTCCCCGGCAAAGCCGGGGGATCTCCCCTTTGGACTAGATAACATAATTTTCAACGTCAACATTTTTTATCTGTTTAACGATATATGAAACTATTCTATCGCATGCCTTTCCATCTCCATAAGGATTATGAGCTTCCGACATTTCTTTATAATAATCAGCGTCAGTCAGTAATTTCACAACCTCACTCAGGATAAAATTACTATTAGTACCCACTAGCTTTACAGTTCCAGCCTCTAAAGCTTCAGGCCGCTCTGTAGTATCTCTCATTACTAAAACTGGCTTCCCTAAGGAAGGAGCTTCCTCTTGTACTCCACCAGAATCAGTTAGAATCAAGTATGAGCGATTCATCAAATAAATAAATGTCAAATATTCAAGAGGCTCAATTAGAATAACATTTTTAATATTTTTAAGAATTTTTTTAACTGGCTTCTGAACATTTGGGTTTAAGTGGACTGGGTATACAATCAAGATATCAGGGTAAAAAATAGCAACTTTCCTAATTGCTTTACAAATACCTTCGAAACCCTCACCAAAATTTTCACGGCGATGTCCGGTTACCAAGATGATTCTTCGATTTTCTTTTAAAAAAGGTAATTGATCTAAAATCTCCTGCTCAAGAGTGGGACTGTGTCTAATAATAGAGAGAACCTCATACAAAGCGTCAATAACAGTATTACCCGTGACTTGTATGTTAGTGCTACATATACCCTCTCTAACCAAATTTTGCTGCGCTTTTAAAGTTGGCGCGAAGTGATAGGCTGCAATAGAGCCAGTAATTTTCCGGTTCATTTCTTCAGGCCACGGTGAGTAAATATCTCCTGTTCGCAATCCCGCCTCAACATGACCGACAGAAATTTTTTCGTAGTAACTTGCTATAGAAACTGCTAAAGTAGTTGTTGTATCACCATGAACAAGTATAATATCTGGGCACCACTTTCTCAGAACCTTTTTCATACCAATTATTATTTTGCTAGTAATTTCACTCAAATCTTGTCCGGGCTGCATAATATCTAGGTCCCAATCCGGCACGATGTCAAATAACTCCAAAACTTGATCTAACATTGAACGATGCTGAGCAGTTACGCAAACTTTGCATTCGATACTTTTATTTTTTGTAAAAGCCATTACAAGTGGTGCCATTTTTATCGCTTCAGGGCGAGTACCAAAAACAATAAGAATCTTTTTCATGCAACTATCTTAATTTCCATTTTGCCAATTTAGTTTTGATCGGCATATTTCATAAAAATTATGACCAATAGGATGGATCAACGTCAGTCTATCAGGTTTTTTATGAATGCGAATCACATTGCCTGGCTCGGTAATTATCTGGTCATGTCCATCACAAGTTACATGCGGATTAGCGATATTTTGCCTTCCAATAATTATTTTAAACTCGCTACTCCCCTCAACTACAATCGGCCGACTGCTTAGTGTATGAGGATTTAAAGGCACCACAGAGATAGCATCTAACTTAGGGTGCATAATCGGCCCACCTCCTGAGAGAGCATAAGCTGTCGAACCGGTCGGAGTGGAGATGATCAGCCCATCGGAACGTTGAGTGTAGACAAACTGATTATCTATATATAAATCAAGCTCTATCATTCTAATAAATTCACCGGGATGGATCACTACATCATTTAAGGCAGAGCCTTTTCCAACTAATTTTCCATCACGAGTGACTGACATGTCGAGTAGAAAACGACTTTCAACCAAATATTTACCGGCTAGTACTTCTCCTACTTTTTGCTCAATTTCATCAGGGGTAATATCAGTGAGAAAGCCTAAACGACCGCGGTTGATCCCCAATAGGGGCACATTATATTTAGCCAACACTCGCGCGGCACCTAGCAAGCTACCATCGCCACCAACGACAATAACCATATCACAAAGCTCACCAAGTTTGTCTCTAGTGGATACACGTGCCTTGTGATTAGGTACAGACAAGGAAGTTTCTTTTTCAAGAACTACAGAGAATCCTTTCCCTTCTAGAAACGTCATCAAACGTTTCAGAGAAAGGACAGCACTATTGTTTTCGGTACGGCCAATAAGACCGATGTTTTGAAATTCTGACACCATTCCCCCAGGGTGCCCAAATCTGGGCCCTGCCAATCTTGAAAGGAGTTAGCTTCGCACTCTGTCTAAGCACATCTCTAGTTCCTTCGGGTATATAATCAATCAATGAGCCTCTTTTCTAGCGAGGCATTATGCCTAAGAACCACTCTTGAGTCTAACCTCTAGGATAGCTTGTCTTTTTGCGACAACAAAACCCATTCCACTTTTAAGAAATTTGGCTAACAAGCGCTGAAAATACCAACAAAATAGAAAATCGCAGCACCTAGCTCAAAACAAAATATCCGAAATTGGCGTCAAATGCCAAGTAGAATTTCAGGCAAGGCGCTCCAGATTGAACACACTCATTGGCATACGGATCAACATATCAAATTTCAATTTCATCTGAATATTTGCCAAATTCACCATTTTGATTCACAGCTTTGATGGGTAGGTTGGCAAAGAAAATACCTCTATCACTTTTTCGTATTAGGACAGCTATTTTTTAAAACTTTTGCGCGGCATACTTTCAGATTACCAGAGTTAAAAAATAATTCATAATATAGACTTGGTCGGATACACGTAAAAATTGATTAGTGCATCCAGGCTCACTTCGATATCAAAACATAGAACCTAAAATTCTCAAAATTTGTAATCATTTAGAAAATATTCGTTGATATTCTATTCACCCTTAATCTAGCGTGACATTTGTCCTCGCTGTAAAGCTTTGCTCAAGCTAGCTAGCATTGTCCAGAACGGTTTCACCCTATAAAGCACTCTAAAAGTGCACATTGACTCCGAATACACTTCAACCTATAAATGCTCTACTCGCTTTGGGTTTTGTTTATGGGTTTGCTCTATCAGTTTTTGCAGAATTAATCTTCAACGCTTCAAGTGATTAACAGTAGCAAAAATGAGTAAACATCAATGCTCATTCCATTTTTGAGTAAATATCCACCGGCAAAGCCAGTGGCTTTAATCGTGAACCGCTCAAAGCGGTCTGTACGGAACTAACGTCCCTTGAGCCCCCAAAGGGGGCTGCCTATATCTTCATACCAAGGTCAGTTGCTCTAGTCGCCGATCTTCCTTCTCCTGATGACGAATATACTCCCTGATCACATTCTCATCACGACCAACGGTGGACGCAAAGTAACCTCTCGCCCAGAAGTGTTGCCCTACATAATTTCTACGCTGGCCAGAGTAGGTCCTCGCAATGTAAATAGCACTTTTACCCTTGATATATCCCACCACCTGGGAGACAGCATATTTGGGCGGAATCGATATCATCATATGGACATGATCCGGCATTACGTGCCCCTCCTCAATCAGGCTCTCCTTTTGCCGGGCCAACTGATGAAATACCGTGGTGGGCAACTCTCTGCGCACCCGTCCAAACAGCACCTTTCTACGGTATTTTGGGATAAAAACTATGTGGTACTTACACTCCCATTTCGTGTGACTTAAACTGTCCACTTGTCTCATGGTGACTCCTTTGTGTGTTGCTTGGCGGCTCACACATTGGAGTTACTATGGGACTTCCGGATCTGTCAAACTATGCGTGCCTCCCCGGCAAAGCCGGGGGGTCTCCCCTTTGGACTAGGGAACCTCTGAATAACTCACCAATCGCTACGGCATTATCAGTATTTTCAGGTACGGCCTGAATTTGACCAAAACAACCCTGAGATTGTTTGTTTTTTCAACTGGAATCTACTTCTCAGCAAATTCCAGGCACACTGGCCCTAGGCCAGAAGATATTTTTGACTGCGGAGTAGGTTTGACAAACCAGCTAGCAGGCTGCTGAAAAAGTCCCTTTAACGAAATTTTTACCTTAACTCTTATAAAATCAGAAAATTCAGAGCCTACAAAACAAGTGTTTTTTTGATTCTAAAACTTCAAGATGATGATGCTTTAATTCAAAATCCGAGTTTTTCAGCAGCCTGCTAGTACATACAGCCGGCTGGTGTTCTTTGCCAACCCACGGTAACGAGTCTTACTGTAACCGAACATGCGTTTGATATGGAAAAACGCATGCTCTACCTTCGCGCGGACACTTGCCTTGGTCGTTTCAGCTCGCTCAATGTCTGCAAATTTTAGCTGCTTTCGCTTACCGGGCCGCATCGCAATATGCCAATCCAAATTCCTTGAAGAGATCGCCTCCCGGTTTTCCGCACCTGTGTAAACCGCATCCGCCCAGGCACGTTTTTCTTCCCCGTGAAATAGCTTGTCCGCCATATTCAGATCAAGTTCGCTGGCAGGTGTGGTTTCGATACTATGAATCAGGCCGAGCAAATCTTCTACGCCAATGTGCATCTTCATACCAAAGTGCCATTCATTACCCTTCTTTGTTTGGCGCATTTCCGGGTCGCGCTCACCGTCTTTGTTCTTTGTCGAACTCGGGGCTGAAATGATAGTGGCATCCACAATGCTGCCTTCTCGCAAAATCAGACCGTTCCGGTCTAAGTGCTTGTTGATCTTATTAAACAGTTTCTTGCCAAGTTGATGTTCTTCAAGAAGGTGACGGAAATTTAGGATCGTTGCCTCATCGGGCACGCGATCCAATCGAATACCGGCAAAGCGGCGTATTGACTCAATTTCATACAGAGCGTCTTCCATGGCCGGATCGCTCAAGTTGTAGGCAAACTGCATAATGTGGATACGCAACATAGCGGGCAGTGGATAGGGTGACCGGCCCATGCCGCCACGGGCATAATACTTGGCTACGGATGACTCCAATTGCCTCCACGGCAACAACTCATTTAGTTTTTCCAGGAATAGCTCGCGCCGTGTTTTGCGTTTCTTGATGGTGTATTCGACTTCGGCGAACGTCAGTTGGTTCATGATTGAATCTGTGTATGTTGGAAACGTGGTAAACTATGCCACACTGGAGCAGTTTCTCAAAGGTTGCCTAGCTACATGAAGTATCCAAAGCATAAAAAATCAACTTTAGCTGGCCAAATAGATTGCCAGTAAGTGAATATATTTCCCTAATTGACCTTAGTTCTTATACTTTCACCATCTCCACGTTTATCTTGATAGATCTTTAGCTGTCTCGAGACCAGCTTTTCAATCAACAACCGCTCCTCTCAGAGTGAAAACTTATAATTTCACTATTTTTCACTCAAGTTAGCTTTCAACACCTTCATTTCGTGGCAAATTCATACGTCTCAGAGCAGTTTCCTTACATCAATTTTATCTCTTTGAGAGGAGCTTGCATTAGATATTCTTTAACACCAAGTTAATAGTGTTTGAGAATTACTTCAAGCTAAAAATCACTTGACAATTAAGAAAACTTATACAGATGTTAACCTTTCTTACTGACTACTCAAACATTAAAGCATTACTTAACTGCAGAGCTAAACGTCTGGCGGACGGGACGGGACTCGAACCCGCGACCTCCGGCGTGACAGGCCGGCATTCTAACCAACTGAACTACCGGTCCCCGATAGTATCCTTCCCGGTGAGAAGTTGGTGGGTGGTACAGGGTTCGAACCTGTGACCTACGGCTTGTAAGGCCGCCGCTCTCCCAACTGAGCTAACCACCCTCCTCTGCTCTCAGAAGGGTTACCCCCGGAGCGAAGCGCATACTACCGGACTGGATTTTTCTGTCAATAATTTTAGCGCCAAAAGCGTTATTTGAGATTCGGGTTTACTTCGTCGGACAGCGACACTGGCGTGTGCCCGATCTCGCCTTCCCCCACCCTGGCTTCCTGCAGCATCTTACCCTGCCGATAGTCGGGGTCGATCAAATGGCCTGCAATTTTCACAGGGATTTCCTTGGGAATAAATTGCTCCCGTGGACGCGCCACATCCTGCTCATTGTAATTACACACACCGGTAGGAAAAATTCGTCGCAAGTCTTCAACGCGCCCGGCAATTTCCTCAGTATGCGAACCGTATATGCCTTTTGCCAACGCGCGCTCTATGGGTTGCAAGGCACACTTAAAAACGTCATCTGTCACCGGCGCTCCAGCCACTTGGCGCGCAGTACTATAAATTGGATACATCCTGGTGCATTTTCCCGAGGGTCGGCGATTCCATTCTCCGTCCCAAACCTCGGGGCCCGCTGCCAGCACATTACCCTCGCGGTCAAAACAGCGATCACTGGCCTCTGCAGGGCGATTGCCCACTACGCCCGCTGCAGGGTCTCTGATAATATTCCCCATCCAGCGATCAATCATATCGAGTGCTTCATCCAGGGGATAATATTCCTTGTGGCTTACCCAGATCAGTTGGTTATCGGCATGGCCACGGGCGCGGCGAATACGCTCACGCGCGGTAAAGGAAGCGGAGCTGTGGTGCATATCGGGCTCTTTATCCAAGTAGTGGCGCAAATCAATTATCGGTATTTCTACATCACCCAGAAATACATGACCAGAGCGGTAAATTCCTTTGATGGCCTCCAGACTGGCCCGACTCCGTCTCGCAGGGCTTTCGAGACTTCCCATATTCAAGTTCTGCTCACTCCAGACAGAAAGGCGAACAGGGAGTAGACTGCCATTTAAAAACCAAAGATACTCATCGGTCTGATTCTCCTGAGACTTCCATCCACCAACCGACGCATTGAGTTTTAGGAAGGTATCAATATTGATATCTCCATTTACAAGGGCCTTCAATCCGTATTGCACACCTTCATTGTCCCAAGTGGTGTTGGCATATCCATTGGTACCGGAGCCGTAGAAGTTGCGCAGGTTCTCCCAGTGTGTCCAGTGGACCTTACTCACCAAGTCCTCAGAAAAACTTTTGAAAAAGTGCACAAAATTGGGGTTATTGACCAGCGGCACCAGACCGCGCCAGCCCTCCACACATTCCGTAGTACCGCGCGCACGGCTTCTATAGCGACTATCAAACAACCCCGCCGCCATACTCATCAAATCAAAGCGGCTGTTCGCTTTAGAGTTGGCCGAAAGCCCCTGGATAATTGAGCGCTCTTCGGCATTGCGCCAACGCGTATTGCCGGCATCGAGAACATCGAAGAAATATTCCAAAGGCTCACAGTCGAACGCATAAATGGTCTGGGTAACCATATCGGGGTATGAATAGAGCGGAATCGCTGCATCCAAAAGGCCGGGAGCATTTTGTGCAAATAAATATTGCTGAATGGCCCCACCCGAGCCACCGATACCCACCGTGTACATGGGTTCACCGTAGAGGGCTTCAAACTGCTTCTTGAGCCGTCGTGCGGCATCCTCCGCCAACCATATATTGTAATGATTTCTGGTTTGATTTGCCGTCGAATAGATAATGGCGTACCCTCGCGCCAGTTGGTCCACACGCCGGGTGGTGATATCCCCCTTGCTGATATTTCCCTGACGCCATCCAATACCAACACCCCCACGAAACTGGTAGATTAAGCGCCGGTTCCAATTGCTGCTATTGGGCACCTGCGCAACTTCCCCCTCTCCCTTCAATACCGCGATAGCATAGAAATGCCGGTTAATGGTTCCTGTTTCAACACGTACAATAAAATCCACCTGCCGGCCATTAACGGTTACTTTCTGAACATCGTTACGGGCTTCATGCAGACTGTAAAACTGGCCATCCCTTGTACTACGGTAGAAATAGGTGACCTCAGTGGCATGACTGCAATCACGACTGTATCCAATCACCTCTTTTGTCTTATGCCCGTCACCATCCAGGGCAAACACAGGAACCCCCTCTCCCGCCTGATTATCCACCAGCGGTTGTCTGCCGGTAATCGCATTCCAGCCGCAGAAAAAGGGATATCTCGAAGCGCCCGCAAACAGGGCATCCACCGGTCCAACTTCACCAATGGCAATAGGAAAGGGAAAATATTCCGGCGGGCGCTCCATCATTCTCGGGTGTAGACCGGCATAGGCCGGCATGGCGGGGTAGTCAAGCGCGCCCCTTGGCACGCCAAGCACCGGCGCATTGACTTTTCCGTGCACCTTTGGCAGCTTCTGATATCCATACCATGCGCCCAAACCCAGCAATCCTGCCACTACCAGCAGAAAAACAGTGACAAACCAGGCTCCCCTTACCGACATAGACGCCTCCACAACTGGCAACTTCGCTATCTGGTACAGGTTGAGTATATGAAGGGATGGAAAGGACAGCCGCCAGTTGGCGTCTAAATATACAAAAAGGAGGGCTAAGCGTAGTACATAGCGCAAAACGGCAACCACACGCCATGGTTTCATGGCATAGGAGGTAGAGGACCGATTAGGGTTCCCCTCCCACCCTGACTCAGTAGATCAATCTTTGGGAATAATGCCTCTTTTCTGCAGAGTTGAGAGTATCAGTGACACTTCCTGCTCAAGGGTCATCTCAGCTGTATGCAAGTGCAATTCTGGCGAAGTCGGTACTTCGTAGGGGTCATCAATCCCGGTGAATCCTTTGATCTCTCCTGCACGGGCCTTCTTGTATAGGCCTTTTGGATCGCGGGACTCCGCCTCATCCAAGGGGCAATCAACAAACACCTCTATAAAAGGCAACCCCCCTACCTCGTGCATTTTCCTGACTTTTTCACGGTCCTCCCGGTAAGGGCTGATAAAGCTACTCAATACCACAATGCCAGTATCCGCAAATAACCTGGAAATCTCACCCACACGGCGGATATTCTCCTGGCGATCCGCCGCAGAGAAACCCAGGTTGGCATTGATACCCAAGCGAATATTGTCGCCATCCAGCCGGTAACTCAGCACACCACGGGCGGTCAGTGCCCGTTCCAAAGCGACTGCAACTGTGCTCTTACCGGAACCGGACAGGCCTGTGAACCATAGGGTCACTCCCTTGTGGCCGAGAATCTCCGCCCGTTTCTCACGGGTCACATCCCCCTTGTGCCAATGAACATTGGTCGCCTTGCGTTCAACTGTTGTCGTCACCCATCACTCCAGACTTTCAAATTAAATGCCCACCTACATCCAATGGAATACCGACCGTAATATCCATTGACTCAGGACAACTCTGGCGCTAATTATCCCGTATTGTCTTAAGACAGGTAAAGACTGGGCTTATAGTTTATTGCGCAACTCAAGCACACTGATCGCATAAACTCCATTCAAATCCAAAGCGCCCCTGACTGTATAGTCGGAGCTCGCCAGACTCAAAGCCTGTCGGCTTTTGGCCGCAGGAATCCAGCAGTCGCCCTGGCAAACATGCCACCTCACATTCGCCAGACCCCATTCTGAGCCGTGCGCCAGCAGAGCGTGGAGGCTTCGAAGCCCTCCCACACTCGCCTGACTGTCAGAAAGAGCGGCCAATCATTCGCTCAGCGGCATCCAGGGCGAAATCCCTATATTCCGCCTCCAGGCGGGCCATTTCCAGTTCAAATTGAAATTGCTGTTTACGGGACAACTGTTTCCATTCCTGCAAAATGGGAATATGAGCGGTTTTCTCTGCGAGGGTATAAAAGGCCACAAATTCATCCCGCACCGCCTGATCCACTTGTAACGCATCCAGAAGCCCACGGATACGTATTGATGCTTCTGTCAAACCGATCCCTTTATCGAGAAGTGCGCGCGCGATGATCTGGATACTCTCGTTGACCCTCTGGCGCTGGCTAGCCGCCGCCTGTGCCAGTGCAGACAGTTGCTCTGCCTGCTGCTTTTGTGCCACAGACAGTTTGTGCAGAAAGTAACCTGCCAGCACAGAGAGAATAATAACAATCGTGGCTGCCACAATCAGCAGCCAAGTTGGGAATAACGCCATCAAAAATACACCTTCAATAGCGCCAGTCCAATACTGGCGGTAACCACAGAGAGCAATGTACTGAGTCCAACAATATTGGCGGTAAGCTGGCTGTTGCCGCCCATTGAATGCGCCATGACAAAGGCCGATATGGCACAGGGAGCCCCCGTCATCAACAGTAGATAACCCAGATATTCCGGGCGCAGCCCCATCATCCAACCAATCACAAGTGCAATGGCCGGCGCTGCAACCAGCTTGAGCAGGGAAGCGACAAGCGCCGTGGGTGAGCTGTGCAGCAGCAATCCGAGTTTCATGCTGGCCCCGATACAGATAAGCCCCAGAGGCAAACTGACAGAGGCCAGGTACTGAATGGTATCGCGCAACATATCCGGCAGTTTGACTTCCAGTATCCGGCACAGGATCGCAGCAATTACTCCCAGGATCAGCGGGTTCTTAAAGAGTTCCAACGCCAGCTTTCGCCAACCAAACCCTGTATTTTGGTTGTAAAGCACGAATAAAACGACTGCAATCACGTTAAACTGGATGGTGAGTGCCGCCACCAATGCAGCCGAATGGGAGACCCCCGAAACACCGTAGGCCTTTTCCACCCAGGCCAGGCCTATGATCGCAGCATTTCCCCGATAGGCGCCCTGGATAAAGGCACTCCGGTCACCTGGCATTACAGGGCGAGCCAGCAACCAGGCCAGTGGGATCATAATAAAAGACCCCAAAATCCCTGCTGTTAACAGCGGGATTTCTTCCATTGGTTTTGCATTGGAAGTGTAAATACTGATAAACAGTAACGCCGGCAAGGTAATGTGAAAAACTAGCCTGGAGGCATCGTCAATAAAGCGCTCACGCACGACGCCTCTTGTGGACAGCAAGTAACCGGCAATAATCATCAGGAAAATAGGCCCGGTGACCGAGAGCGCAAAGGCAAGGTGTTCCATAAAGGGTTATTCTTTCGCAACGACTGTCGCCGTCTGGGGCAACACCCCCGCCTCCGGCGCATTTGCCCTCTCGCGCAATTCCGGGGAAATCTGCTTGCGGGTTTTGGCCCCCAGCTTGCGCAAGCTGTCGATACGTTTTACCGCATTGCCACGACCGCTGGCCAAGCGCTTGTAGGTCTGCTGGTAAGCGTCCTCCGCCTGACGCAGGCGATCACCCAGCGCATCCAGAGACTCCAGCACCAAGGCAAACTGGTCGTGCAACCGGCCCGCTTCATCGGCGATTTTCTCCGCATTCTTGTTCTGCTTTTCATAGCGCCAGATATTTTCCACGGTGCGCAGGGTCGCCATCAGGCTGGTGGGGCTGACCAAGACTATCTGCTTGTCATAGGCAAAGCGGAACAGGTCCGGGGCGGCCTGCATGGCCAGCAGGTATGCCGCCTCTATGGGTAAGAAAATAAATACAAAGTCCAGGGTACGCACGCCCTCCAACTGCTCATAGGCCTTTTTGTTGAGGCCCGAGATATGGTTGCGCAGAGCATTGACATGTTGTTTAAGGGCCTGGGCACGCGCTTCGTCGGTCTGGGCAGCATTGTACCGCTCGTAATCCACCAAGGAGACCTTGGCATCGATAATCAGGTCTTTATTTTCCGGCAAGCGCACAATCACATCGGGCTGGCGCCGGCAGCCGTCACTGGTCAGGCTGACCTGGGTTTCATACTCCCACCCTTTCCTCAGACCGGACTCTTCCAGAAGCCGCTCCAATACCACCTCGCCCCAGCTGCCCTGGAACTTGCGATCCCCTTTCAGGGCGGCAGTGAGGTCGAGGGTCTTATCGCCGATACGCTGGGTCTGTTCGCGCAGGGCCTTGATCTGCCCCAGCAGGGTATTGCGCTCGGCATTTTCGCGATCGTAGACATGCTCCACGCGCTTGCGAAAATCCCCCAACTGGCGTTCCAGGGGATTGAGGCTTTTGCGCAGGCTGTCTTCACTGCGGCGCATAAAGCTCTGCTGCTTTTCCTCAAAGATACGGTTGGCCAGATTCTCGAACTGTTCACCCAGGGCACTGCGCATCTGCTCCATGACCTGTCGCTGCTCCACCAGGGCCGCTTCGCCCTTTTCAACCAATACCTGGCTGCGGGTCAGCTGCTGCAGCTTATCGGCCAGCTCTGCACGCAGGCCTTCTATCTCGATATCGAGTTGGGCCTCCCGCTGGCGACAACTGTCGAGGCGGGCCTCAGCCACCTGCAGTGCGGCTTCAGCACGTGAGAGGCTGCGGCGACTGCCGGCACGGGACAGCCAAATTACAATCCCCACTAAAATCAGCAGGACAAGTGCCGCCAGTGCCAAGTGATCGGCATCCAGTTGTAGTGTAAACGCAGCCATAGAGAGACACTCCCAGACCCCGAATGCGGTATCCGTTTGGATGTTCCATGGAAACAGGCCATTCGCGCCTGGCAGGCCCAGATGATCGCCCGGGTGAAATGTCCATTCTAACAGCTTGCCCATCGAAAGTGCCGCGATTGCAGCAAATCAACACAGAACCCGGTCCTTATCCAACCCAAAACGCAATTGGAGCTGCCGCGGCGTTTAGCCTCCCACTACGACCGGAACTGCCAACGGCAACAGGAAAGTACACCCATATTCTGGCGCGACAGGAATTTTTTGGGGGATTTGAGGTATTCTTGGGGAGTGGCCCTGTGATGTTGGAACCCAAAGCAAGCAGATGTACAAGCAAAGCGCCCTCTCCCCCCCCCTCACTCCCAGCGCACTGGTCTTTGACTCCGGCGTGGGTGCCATCAGTATTGCACGGGAGATACGCCGCCTGATGCCTGGGCTGACGTTGCATCTGGGTATTGACAACGGCTTTTATCCCTACGGCAACAAAAGCGAAGAGGAACTGCGCCCTCGTATCGTGGAGCAGGTAAAGGCCATGATGGCCCACTGCGGAGCCGATATCCTGATCGTGGGCTGCAATACCGCCAGCACCCTGGCCCTGCCGCAGTTGCGCAGCACACTGGAGGCACCCGTAGTGGGCGTGGTGCCTGCGGTCAAACCCGCCGCGGGGGCCAGTCGCTCCCGCACCATCGCACTGATCGCCACTGAGGGCACGGTAAACCGCAACTATACCCGCGAACTGATCGCACAGTTCGCCAATGGCAATCGGATCATCAATGTAGCGGCGCCTGAACTGGTCCAGTTGGCCGAGAAAAAGCTGCGCGGCGAGGCTGTGTCCGCCGGGGATCTGGAGCCGGTGTTGCAGCGGGTGTTCCGCACCGCCGGTGGCGACCAGGTGGACATCGCGGTGCTCGCCTGCACCCACTTCCCCCTGTTGCGCGACGAGTTGCAGCAATTTGCCCCGCGCTCGATTCAATGGGTGGACTCCGGCGAGGCCATAGCGCGCCGGGTACGCTGGTGGGTTGAGGAACTGCAATTGACCCTGCCAGGTACACCACAACCCAGCCGATTGATTACCAGCGCCGCCGACCGCAGCGGAAGCATCGCGCAGGCTTTTCAGGAGTTTGCCCCCCTCAGCGAACCTCTGGCACCAGACTCCTGAACTCACAGCGCCGCCAAATGCCCTTGACAGTGTAAGCACAAACCGCGACCGTTTCCCTTCAGAACAGGACCCCACCGGTACCCAAATCCATGCTGAAACCGGCATTTCCCGCCCTTGAGATTTTCGCGCAGCTCCCCCCGGGGGGACTGCTGCTCATCCCCAACAACCGCCTGCGCAATCGCTGCCAGCAGGTCTATGCTGTGCAGCAACCGCCCGGCAGCTGTTGGCTGCCGCCGCCGGTGGAATCCCTGCAAAGTTGGCTGGACAAACTTTGGTTCGAACTGCAGCAATGTCACTGGCGGCCTGCGCTCAAGCGGGTTCTCAACCGCGAACAGCGGCAATTGCTCTGGCACCGCGCTCTGGACCAGTCACTGAAACGACAACTGCTCAACCGCCAGCAATTGTGTCGGGATGCCGATCGCGCTGTGTCGCAGCTGATACAGTGGCAGCTGGTTACCGATATCCAGACATTCGATAAAGCCCTCACTCCGTTGATGGAGCAGTTTGCCCTGTCACTGCAGGAGGAAGAACTGCCTCTGTGCATTATGACCAGGGCCTTTGCCGAAATGCTGCACACGTATGCCGCCATTACCCCGGACCAGCGTGACCAACTGATCCTGCGCGCACTGCGGGAGGGGGTACTGAAACCCCTACCGCAAATCACTATGGCCGGATTTACGCAGATATCGCCGCTGGCCGCGGAGATTATCCGGGCCGCCACCCATAAGGTATACAAGACAGCCGGTGTCCGGCAGCCGAGCCAGCTGCGCGCCGCCGCCTGTGCCGATCGCGAAGAAGAACTGTGCCAGGCCGCGCGCTGGGCCGCGCAAATGCTGGCGCAACACCCGGGGGACAGTATAGGTATCGTAGTGAATAACCTGGGTCAGTGCCGCGCCCGGGTGGAGACGGTTTTTTCGCAGGTATTGGAGCCCCAGTGCCTCGACCCCCAGCAACCGCACTACACTCTGCCCTTTAACTTTTCTGCCGGTGTGCCACTGGCGCAGACCCCTGTTGGCAGTGCGGCCCTGCAGTTGCTGGATCTCCTGCGCGATGAATGGGACTGCGATGCGCTGCGCAATACACTGTTCTGTCCCTTCTGGAGCGGCAGCGGCGAAACCTGGCTGTGCAGTGCGCTGTATCGGCGCCTGCAAAAGCTGCAGCTGCGCCGTATTGATGGCGCTACCCTGCGCTACTGGGCGGAGCACACTGCAGAAACCCTGCACCTGCAGTCCCCCCGGCTCCCCGGGCAACTGGCGCTTGTGGCCGAACGCTCCCGCCGCTGGCAGCGTGCACCAGCAGAAATCTGGGCGAAGCGCCTGTCCAGTACCCTGGCCGATCTCGGCTGGCCCGGTACCCGCACCCCCAATAGCCAGGAATACCAACAACTGATACTCTGGGAAACCACCCTGGAAAACCTCGCAGCCCTCAACGCCTACGCCGGTGACCTGACCCTGACACAGGCGTTGCAGCTGCTGCACCAGATCGCCAAACGCACACCGTTTCAGGCGGAGACCCGCGACGGCCCCCTGCAGATTCTGGGTGTGCTGGAAGCCGGTGGCCTCGCCTTCGATCACCTGCGCCTGGTGGGCTTCGGCCAACAGCAGTGGCCACCGACACCCGCACCCAACCCCCTGCTGCCAATCCAATGGCAAAAGCACTGGAAAATGCCCCGCGCCAGTGTAGAGCGGGAACTGACCCTGGCGCAGGGAATCACAACCGACCTGCTGAATGCCAGTGGCGATATTGTCGTGAGTTATGCCTGTGAGGAAGACGGCGTGCAACAGGGCTTGAGCAGTTTGTTCGGACATCCCGAGCCGGCGGAGTACTTTGCCGGTGATGCCCTGCAACGCCACTTCAAAACATTGGCCAAGGCTGTGCCATTGGAAAAAATCGACGATGCATGGCTCCCCCCTCTGGCACAAAAAGACTGCCAGCAGGTGCGCGGCGGGGCCTCTGTCCTCAAGGCACAGGCGCTCTGCCCGCTCAACGCGCAATTGCGTTATCGCCTCGGTGCTGGCAGGGATAGCACGCCGGATATCGGCCTGAGCCCGGCCGAGCGGGGCAATATAGTGCACAGGCTGCTGGCGGAGTTTTGGCAGCGATGTGGCACCCTGGCGCAACTGCAGGCCATGGATGAAACGCAGCGCCATGGGCAAATAGCCCATGCCATAGAGCGTGCGCTGGCTGGTGTTCGCCGGAAGTACCACCACCTCCCCGGTGGTTTCTGGGCCCTGGAGGCACAGCGCCTGCAGCGGCTGATGCACCAGTGGCTGGCCACAGAATTGCAGCGCCCCGCTTTCTCCGTGAAGGCCATTGAGTGGGAACAGGCAGTGCAGATTGATGGGCTGCATTTCAACCTGCGCCTGGACCGCCTGGATCAACTGCCCAGCGGAGAGCGGCTGGTGATCGATTACAAGACCGGCACCCCCTCTATTCGCGACTGGCTCACTCCGCGTATTCGCGAACCACAGCTGCCACTCTATGCACTGATCCAACCCCGCGCCCGTGCTATCGCCTTCGGCCAGGTGCGCAGTGGCGATTGTCAATGGCATGGCTGCGGAGCGCTTGAGCAGCCCATAGCGGGGATCAAGGCCGTGGCAGATATTGAGAAGAATACCGCCTTCGGCAACTGGAACAGCCTGGTGGCACACTGGCGCGAAAACCTGAAAACGCTCGCGGGCGAATACCGCAGCGGTGCCGCTGCCCTCACCTTCGATCGGCCCGCGGACAACGCCACGGAGTTCTGGCCCCTCAACCGCTGGCCCGAAAGGGCGCAGAGATACGAATGAACGATACAGCGACCGCTCCGACCCAGAGCCCTATCGATGCCAAAGCCCGCAACCGCGCCTTGGATATCACCGCTAGCTTTGCCGTCTCTGCACCGGCAGGCTCAGGCAAAACCGGCCTGCTCACACAGCGGATACTGAAGCTGCTGGCCACCTGCCAGCAGCCCGAGGAGGTACTGGCGATTACCTTTACCCGCAAGGCAGCCGGCGAAATGCGCGCACGCCTGCTCGAAGCGCTGCACCGCGCTCACCACAATCCACGGCCGGCAGGTGCCCACGAAGCCGCCACCTGGGATCTGGCCCGGACACTGCTGGAACGGGATCGCGAACGCAATTGGCAGCTGCTGCAAACACCGCAGCGCCTGCGTATACAGACCATTGATGGTCTGTGCCGAAGTCTCGCCAGCCAGCTCCCCATCGAGAGTGGCCTGGGTGCCCCGGGAGAACCCCTGGAACACACCCGTATCCCCTTCGAACTGGCCGTGGTGAACCTGCTCAAACACCTGGATGGTGATCAACCCGATCGCGACCTACAACAATTGCTGTTGCATCTGGACAACGATCTGGGCCAACTGAATAAATTGCTGCGCCTCCTACTGGAGAAACGCGAGCAGTGGCTGGGGCCCCTGCTCAGCGTGCGCCATGAAGATGCCCAGGACTATTTCCACTTTGTCATTGATGAGCTGGTGGCAGAAAGACTCGGAAGCCTCCAGTGCGCACTTGGCTGCTACACGGGCGAATTACTGGAGCTGGCGCGCTATGCCGCCCACAACCTGCAGCGTGACAACCCCGCCCACCCCCTCTGCGACTGTGCAGAACTCACTGCACTGCCCGCTACCACCAGCAGCGGTCTGCACAGCTGGCTGGCGCTGGGTGGGCTGCTGCTCACCGCCAGCGGGGATCTGCGTAAAATCGGTGGTATCAACAGAAAACTCGGCTTCGGCCTGCCGGGCAAGCGCGACCCGACACGCGCGCTGGCGGAAGAATACAAGCAGCGTATGCAGGCATTGCTGACAGAAATGGCAGACAATACGCCCTTGCATGCTGCGCTCAGGGAAATGGGCAAACTGCCTTCCGGGCTGCAACAGCGCCAGTGGCAGCTCTTGCAGGCACTCGCCCGAATACTGCCGAAACTGGTGGCCGAACTGAAACTGGTCTTCCAGCAACTCGGCACCACCGATTATGCGGAAGTGGCCCAGGCCGCCTTGACTGCCCTGGGAAATAGTGAGGCCCCCACAGACCTGGCCCTGAAATTGGACCTTAAGACCAGACATATTCTGGTCGACGAATTTCAGGACACCGCACAAATTCAGTTACAGCTGCTGGAAAAACTCACTGCCGGCTGGGAGCCCGGTGACGGCCGCACATTGTTTATTGTGGGCGACGGCGCACAGTCCTGTTACGGCTTCCGCAATGCCAACGTGGGCATCTTCCTGAATGCCCGCGCACAGGGTATTGGCGAAGTCGCCCTGGAGGCGCTGGACCTGCAGGTAAACTTCCGCTCCGAGGACGCGCTGGTACACTGGGTCAACGAGGTTTTTGCAAAAGCTTTCCCCCAAGCCGACAATATCGGTCGCGGGGCCGTGCGCTACCGCGTGTCCCGGGCATTCAAGGGTACCGAGTGGACTGGTCCTGCAGTGAATGTCTACGGCTGTATCGATGACCGGGCCCGCACCAGCGAGGCAGTACACACTGCCGAGCTGGTTCAGCACCTGCAGGGCCGCGACCCGCAGGGACGCATTGCCATTTTGGTACGCAGGAAAAGTCACCTGCAGCAGATTTTGCCGGCCCTGAGTGCCGCCGGAATCCCTTTCCAGGCGCCCGAACTGGCGCCGCTGGCCAGTAAGATGGTGGTACTGGATCTGCTCAGCCTCACCCGCGCCCTGCTCGACCCCAGCGACCGCACCAGTTGGCTCGCGGTGCTGCGCGCACCCTGGTGCGGGCTGCAGCTGCCGGATTTGTTTACTCTGGCCAACTGGGGTAACGGCGATATCGCGGCCACCGATAGCAGCGCACGCCCCCTGTTGCTGGCCCTGGGGGAGGCAGACCAGATCCCCCTGCTCAGTGAAGAGGGGCGAGCGCGCCTGGCCCAGGTTGCTCCGAAGCTGTTGCAGGCCTGGGAGCAGCGCAGCCGCAAACCCCTGCGCAACTGGATTGAAGGTCTCTGGCTGGCCCTGGGCGGCCCCGCCTCCGTGGCACATAAAAGCGACTTGGACAATGTGCAGGATTTCCTGCAGTTGCTGGAGCACTTTGACAGCGGCGGTACCATTTCCGACTGGCTGCAGTTCACCCACGCCCTGGATACGCTGTATGCACGCCCGGCCCGGGATGCCCGCCTACAGGTGATGACCATCCACAAATCCAAGGGGCTGGAGTTCGAGCATGTGTTGATACCCGGTCTCGACCGGTGCGACAGGCCCGGCAGCGGCCAGCTGCTGCGCTGGACCGAGTGGCTCAGCCACAGCGGGGAAAGTCGTTTCCTGCTGGCTCCGAACAATGCCCGCGGCGACACTGATCCACTCTACGAGTACCTCAAGTACGACAATAGTGAACGCGAACGCCTGGAGGGCACACGCCTGCTCTACGTTGGTTGTACCCGCGCCATCCGTTCCCTGCACCTGTTTGCCTGCGTCAGTCGCGATGAAAAGAAAGGGACCTTGCAGGCGCCGGGAGGCGACGCACTGCTCGCCAGTATCTGGCCCTCGGTGATACAAAACCGGAAGAGCCGCTGGTGCCACTGGCTGGAAACCCAGCCCGCCCCGGAATCCGAAACCCCTATCAGCCAAAATCACAATTACCTGCTGCGCATGCCCGCCCGGTGGCAACCTCAACCGATACCGCAACAGCACTGGCTGGCGCAGTACCGTATGCGCGATTACCAACCGGGGGAGCACGGGGAGGATAATATTCCGCAATTGGGCCAGGTTGCCCAGCGCTGGCTGCGCCACGCCGGTACCGTGGCCCACGAAACCCTGGCCACCATTGCACAGACAGATATCGCCCGGTGGAACGAGGCACGCCTCGTGCAGCAACATACACTCTGGCGACTGCGTTTGTCTCAACTGGGCCTGTGCGGCAGTAACCTGGACCTTGCTGCCGAAAAAGTGGAAGTGGCCGTGCGCAATAGCCTGAACTGCCCTACCGGGCGCTGGCTGCTCGATAGCACATCGGTGCAAGAGGCGGCCAGTGAACTGGAACTCCACAGCGGCGGACGGCACCTGCGCCGCGCATTCGTGGACCGCACATTTATCGATGCCCATGGTGTACGCTGGATTGTGGACTACAAGACCGCCGAGCCCGGTACCGAGGAGGATCGCGCGGCGTTTATTGCCGCCCAGTTGGAGCACTACCGCCCCCAGTTGGAAACCTATCGAACACTGTTCTATGCCCGTGGCGAACGCAATATTCGCTGTGCCCTCTACTTCCCCCTGCTGCCACAACTGGCCGAACTGGGCTGACTGCGATGCGGGTGTGCGAGCCGGCCAGAGAGGTCTCACAACTTCCCGGTTCCCCCCGGGTGGTGGCAGTTCACCGCTGTGCTTATGGATTTATCCGCCACCTCTCCCCGCCTGCTCCATCCCCTTGCACGGCATCACTGCCAAACCCCGGTAAAGTGCCAGACTATTACAGGGGGAATGCCGTCTTATTTTCCGATAGTCCACCCGGTATTTGGTTGCAAATGAAACCCTCGCCCCAGCTTTCGCAGCACAGTAGGATAAGGGATCGGCGCGCGTATTTGCGCCGGACAACAAGGGAACAGAGTAGCCAGTAAACGCCATGAGCACACAGCAGTTCGACGACTTGAATGTTGTCTCCCAGGAAGTTCTGATCAGCCCGGAAACCCTCAAGGTGGAACTTCCCATCAGCGACGCCGCTGAGGCCACCGTTGCCAGAGGGCGCGCCACAGTGCGCAATATTCTGGACCGCAAAGACCACCGCCTGATAGTGGTGATCGGACCCTGCTCAGTCCACGATGTGAACGCCGCGCTGGACTATGCCCATCGCCTCAAGGAAGTGGCGGACAAGGTCGCCGATACCCTTCTGATTGTGATGCGCGTCTATTTTGAGAAGCCCCGTACCACAGTGGGCTGGAAGGGGCTGATTAACGACCCGCACCTGAATGATTCCTTCAAGATGGAAGAAGGGCTCCATATCGGACGCAAGCTGCTGCTGGAGATTGCCGAACTGGGCCTGCCCACAGCCACCGAAGCCCTCGATCCTATTTCTCCCCAGTACCTGCAGGACCTGATTTCCTGGTCCGCTATCGGCGCGCGCACCACGGAATCCCAGACTCACCGGGAAATGGCCAGCGGTCTCTCCTCCGCTGTGGGATTCAAAAACGGCACCGACGGCAGCCTAGAAGTGGCCATCAATGCATTGCAATCGGTCGCCAATCCACACCGCTTTTTGGGCATCAACAAACGCGGCCAGGTCGCCATCATCCACACCGGCGGCAACCAATATGGCCATATGGTGCTGCGGGGTGGCAACAACAAACCCAATTACGACTCTGTCAGCGTAACCATGTGTGAACAAGCACTGCGCAAAGCCAATATCATCCCCAATATCATGGTGGATTGCAGCCACGCCAATTCCAACAAAAACCATGAATTGCAGCCATTGGTAGTGAACAATGTGACCCACCAGATTCTCGACGGCAACCAGTCGATTATCGGCATCATGGTAGAGAGTAACCTGAAAGCCGGTAACCAGAAACTTCTGCCGAACCTGGACCAGATGCAATACGGGGTTTCTGTAACCGATAAGTGCATCGACTGGGAAACCACCGAATCCCTGCTGTTGGAAATAGCGAAACAATTGCACGAGCCGCTGAGATCCCGCAACCAAAGACTCGGTATATGATTTACCCCGCAATGCAGGCAGTGGCAAAAATACCAAGGTGCTGGAAGTGGCTAACTGAATCCCCCCGGGTTTGTCGAAGGCAATTTGATTTGAGTCATTCCGCTTGGGCAGGCTCGGCTTGTTGATAATACAGATTTTCGTATACGGTGATGGTTAAACCAGCCGACCAAGGTCAAGATTGCGCATTCAACCTCAAGCAGCCCTTTCCCGAAGTCCGTCTGTGGATGACCCCCGCCTTGCATATACCGTTGAAAGTTTCTGCCAGTGTGTTGCCACAAGAGTCGCCGACGCCTGGGAACCCACCCCATTAAGCTGTTCGGTGTATCGAATCGACCGGTAATGACTACCTCGATCACTGTGGTGGGTAACGCCACGGGGCCTGTGCTGCATTTTATATACACCCCTTATTGGTTACGTAGACAAAAGCCAGCGTGTTCCCTTCCGGGCCTTTGATAAATTGCACTTTTGAATAGGATACTGCACCTTTTTCAAGCGCAGGCGGTTAAAAATATAGGCACTAAAATTATCTTATTGGATTGTATTCAGTTTTCTTCAGTAGTAAAGCTGCGTAAAATACTTAGGCGTTTATCTGCATGGTGGCCGTGATTGTGCAGGCTTCTGGGAGCCCATACCCCCAGGGTAGGCACAAGAAACCCAATAAATCCAAGCGGCCCAGGCAGTTTCTAAAAGATCCCTCCCTGCAACAGGAGAACGGTAGTGTGACCTAAGCGTAAGTAAAAGACGCTGACCCAGGGTGCTAGGAACACCAAAGGCCAGCTAACCAAATTGATAAACAGACTATCAAAATGGCTATATGTATAATACGCTAGAAGCCCGCTCGTCTTCAATAAAGCGGGGCCCCATCAAGCGCCTGGCGCGGTTGCCCAGGCTTTGGGCGCGTTGCATCCGCCGATTCTGCTTTACCGCCTACCGTTCCCGCGCCCCGCCCCCGCTTTCCACTGTAACTGCCTCAATACGCCCATCACAAAAAGTCAAACCGGGACTTACAGCCCGGAAGGAAAGGCTTATGTTGGTTGTAAAACGCCGGCCCGGCGAGAATTTCAGAATTGGAAACAATGTTTCCGTTACCGTACTGGGTATTTCGGGTAACCAGGTCAGGGTGGGCATCGCGGCCCCCAAATCCCTGCCGGTACACCGGGAAGAAGTGTATCTGCGTATCCAAAGAGAACGGGGGCTAGGCAATGACAATTGCTGAGAAACAGTTCCCCCTACCATCACCATGATGCTGGCTTTCCCGCTAAGGCTGCGGGTTTAACGGTTTGGGATCTTCAAAAATATTTACTGCAGCAGCAGTTTTTGTATCTGAAGCGGCGCAGAACCGGGGCTGGCTCCCGGTATCAAAATATTCTTTTTGGTCCTCACTCAGACTGGAGGTACCTCTATGGTGGATGGCTGTTTGGCCAATATGGGAATCAACCTGCAAGTGGTGTTGAATGGATTGAGCGTAGCGGGAAGGCAGGTTTGAACCGGGAAATCAAAGTCCAAAGCCGCCCGGCACAGTCCGGCTTTATACAAGCTGGCAGGGATACCAGCTGTCAACCCGGCCGTCTGGCCGGGTTGACACTGTGAATGAGGTCTTGCCACCAGTGGCTACATACAGGGGCCCATGCCCTCTTGGGCTCACTGCCCCAGCGTAAACAGCTGGGTATTGCCACCAGTGGCAACTGTATTGATGGTCTTGGTTTTTTCACTGCCAAAGCGAAACAGGTAGTGTGGTCCACCGGCCTTGGGGCCTGTGCCGGAAAGGCCCCGGCCTCCAAAGGGGTTTACCCCCACGACTGCACCCACCATATCCCGGTTCACATAGCAGTTGCCCGCATTCACACGTTTGAATACCGCTTGGGCACGCCCTTCTATGCGCGAATGCAGACCAAAGGTAAGGCCGTAGCCGGTGGCGTTGATACGGCGGATGACCTCATCCAGTTCCTCCGCCTTAAAACGTATCACATGCAGGAAAGGGCCAAACACCTCGCGCTTCAGTATGGAGAAATCCTCGATTTCCACAACTTGCGGACCAAAGAACGTGCCTTTATCAGGTACTTTATCTTTGTCAAAAGTAAATAGTGGCTTGGCTTCCCTGCTCATGCGTTCACGGTGCGCCTCCAGCATGCCCTGTGCTTTTGCGTCGATAACCGGGCCAATATCGGTTTCCAGTTTACCGGGATCACCCAGGGTCAACTCTTCACAGGCACCCTTGAGCATGGTCAGCAGATTGTCGGCGATGACATCCTGTACACAGAGAATACGCAGAGCGGAGCAGCGTTGGCCAGCACTGAGAAAGGCGGACTGTATCACGTCGTCTACAACCTGCTCCGGCAGGGCGGTGGAGTCCACAATCATGACATTCTGACCTCCGGTTTCTGCGATCAGCGGTACAATCGGGCCCTCCTTGGCGGCCAGCTGCTGGTTAATCAACCGTGCGGTTTCGGTGGAGCCGGTAAAGGCCACACCGCCCAGACGCGGATCTTCGATCAGCAGTTTGCCCACGGCAGCGCCGCTGCCGGTAATGAGGTGCAGCACTTTCGCCGGCACACCGGCATCGAGCATCATGCGCACAGCGTGAGCAGCGATAATCGGCGTCTGCTCAGCAGGCTTAGCCAGTACCGCATTGCCCGCTGCCAGAGCGGCAACCACCTGACCGGTAAAGATAGCCAGAGGAAAGTTCCAGGGACTGATCGCTACAAATACACCGCAACCACCCAGGTACAGCTGGTTCTGCTCACCGGTTGGGCCGGGCAGCTCGGTGGGATCACTGAAATACTGGCGGGCGGCATTGGCGTAGTAGCGACAGAAGTCCACCGCTTCACGCACTTCACTGATGCCGTCATTGAGGGTGCGCCCCGCTTCCAGACAGATAATGGTGGCAAGTTCACTGGCTTTCTTTTCATAGAAGTCAGCGACTCTGTCCAGAATATCGGCACGCTGGCTGCCGCCCAGACGATCCCAGCCGATCTGCGCTTCAGTCGCGGAAGTGTAGGCTTGCTCGATCAGGTGTTTGTCGGTATTGGCCGTGTGGCCAATCACTTCGCCGGTAGCGGGGTTATAAACCGGTTCTTCCGCATTGCCCATAACACCATCTATGATAGGGCCGCCGAGGAAGTGTTTGCCGCGCTGGTTTTCCAGTGCTTCCATCAAAGGCGCAACTGCAAGGGAGTCGGTCAATTCAATGCCGTGTGCGTTTTTTCTTGGCAGGGCTTCTGCGCCCATATAAATATCTTCGGGTACCGGAATTTGCGGGTGGCGATAGGGGGTGCAGGCCTCACTCAGCTCGAGGGTATCCTGCACCAGCGCCTCAATCGGGGTTTCCTCATCCATAAAACGGTTGACAAATGAACTGTTGGCCCCATTTTCGAGGAGGCGGCGCACCAGATAAGGCAACAGGTCGCGGTGTGCACCCACGGGTGCATAAACCCGCACCGGCACACCTTGGCCGTGGACCACTTCAATCTGCGCATACAGCAGATGGCCCATGCCGTGCAAACGCTGAAATTCAAAGTCGGTACGGTCACCGGCCAGCGCCAGAACCAGGCCCACAGTATAGGCATTATGGGTGGCGAACTGGGGGTAGATGGCGCTGCCGGCGTCCAGCAATTTCTTCGCGCATACCTGATAAGACAGGTCGGTATGGCACTTGCGGGTATACACCGGGTAATCAGTGAGACCCAGTTGCTGTGCATGCTTGATCTCGCTGTCCCAGTAGGCACCTTTTACCAGTCGCACCATCAGTTTGCGGCCAGTATCGCGGCCCAGTGCAATCAGCCAGTCAGCCACGTATGGTGCGCGTTTCTGGTAGGCCTGCAAAACAAAGCCCAGCCCCTGCCAGCCTTTCAGTTCCGAGTCTCGCGCCAGTGCCTCAAAAATATCCAGAGAAATCTCAAGGCGCTCGGCTTCTTCCGCATCGATATTCAGGCCCATCCCGTATTTGGCTGCGGCCACACACAGGCGCTTCACCTGGGGCAGCAGTTCGCCCATGACACGTTCACGCTGAAGCGCAGTGTAGCGGGGATGCAGGGCGGACAATTTGATGGAAATTCCATTGGTTTCTACAACATCGCACTTGGTGTTGCTTTTGCCAATCGCTTCAATCGCCATCCTATAGGCATCGAAATAGCGCTGGGCGTCGGCCATGGTGCGCGCTCCTTCGCCGAGCATGTCAAATGAGAAGCGGGTGCCCGGCAGGTTTTCCCTGGGCCCACGCTTCAGTGCCTCTTCGATGGTGCGCCCCAGAACATACTGGCCCCCCATGATCCTCATGGCCTGCATCATGGAAGTTCGCACCATCGGCTCACCGATGCGGCTGATCAGGCGTTTCATCCAGTGCGATGGTTGCTCGGTGATATCCGCATCCAGCTCAACAACACTGCCGGTGAGCATTAAACCCCAGGTGGAGGCGTTCACAAACAGGGAGTCAGATTGGCCACGATGGCTGGCCCAGTTGCCGGAATGCACTTTCTCTGCAATCAGTTTGTCGGCAGTATCCGCATCGGGAACCCGAAGTAAAGACTCCGCCAGACACATCAAGGCCACGCCTTCCTTGTTAGAAAGGCCGAACTGCTGCAGGAACGCGTCCAGAGTACCGCGCTTGCTACGCTGTTTGCGCGAGTGGCGCACCAGATCGCGGGAGGTGCTCAGGATTCTCTTGCGCAGGGCGTCATTTGGGCGGGGCCCGGCCAGGAGTTCACTTACGCAGTGGTTTTCGTCGGCATGCAAATACTGGTGTATCCGTTTCCGGGCAGTGTGTAGATCTCCGGCGAAGCTTGTCGACATATCACCTCCCAAGCCTATATCCATGGTCAGCATAAAAGACCGGATTATGTGGGAAAATGTTTAGAATTAATCGCCATTTTGGCGCAGGTTGTGGTTAAATATAATGCCTAATTGCGTGATTACCAGCAGGGTATTTTGTAATGTCTCGACAGTTGGAAGATCTCGATCGTATCGATCGCCAAATACTGCGTATTCTGCAACGCCATGGACGCCTACCGAATGTAGAACTGGCACGCAGGGTGAATCTCAGCCCCACCCCCTGCCTGGAGCGAGTCAAGCGCCTGGAGCGGGAAGGCTTTATCCGGGACTATGTCGCATTGCTGGACCCCCTTAAGGTCCATGCCGGCCTGGTTGTCTATATCCAGGTCACACTGAATAACACCGCCTCCGAAGCCTTGGAAGCCTTTAACCAGCACGTAGCCGGTCTGGAGGAAGTGCAGGAGTGCCATATGGTTGCAGGCGGTTTTGACTATCTTGTGAAAATTCGTATTAAGGACATGCTCGGGTATCGCCGCTTTCTTGGCGAAAAGCTTGCCTCACTGCCAGGTGTACGTGAAACCCATACTTATGTGGTGATGGAAGAAGTCAAGACGGATACTGCCGTAGCCGTACCGGACCCCGAGCCCAAGACCAAATCTGGCCGGCGTTCCGTGTAAGTGCACTGCTGACCCATATGGACCTGGTGGTGCCGGATACCGGGCCATTGAAAACTGAATCCGGCCAACAAGTTAACCTAACCAATGAGAGCGCCACCACCGGAAACCCTATGCACTGCGCAATCGGGATCTGTGCCGCTTCCCGATTGACGTCTCTGTTGCACTACTCTTACCATCGATTGCGAATTTCTTGCCTGAATAAGACAAATTGGCAATCATTATTGGCCGGAGCTTCATTATCCTTGGTACAGATTGGGCGTGTCCCATATGACCGAGCTGACCGCGATAACCATGAGCAGGTACGGTATGGATTTTTCACTGAGTGAAGAACAGCAGATGATTCAGGAAGCAGCGAAACAGTTTGCCAAAAGCGAACTGAAACCGATTGCCGCTGAACTTGACAGAACCGGTAACCGCCAGTTGCTATTGGAAAAACTCAAACAGCTGGCCGAACTGGGCTTTATGGGCATCAATGTAGATCCGGAGTATGGCGGCACTGGCGCTGGAACTATCGCTTTCTGCCTGGCTATTACCGAACTGGCACGCGGCTGTGCCTCTACAGCAACCACCACCTCTGTCACCAATATGGTGGCCGAAGTTATCCAGGCAGTTGGAAATGAAGCGCAACGACAAAAGTACCTCCCGAAGCTTTGTAGCGGCAAGTACCCGGCGGGTTCCTTTTGCCTGACAGAACCGGGTTCCGGCTCAGATGCCGCGGCCATGCGCACCCGGGCCGTGAAAGAAGGCGATGAATATGTATTAAACGGCAGCAAACTGTTTATCAGTAGTGCTGAGTTTGCGGGTGTCTTTGTTGTCTGGGCGGTAACTGACCCCAGCGCGGCAAAGGGCAAGGGGATTTCTTGCTTTCTGGTGGAGGCAGGCACCCCGGGTCTGATTATCGGCAAGGCCGAAGAGAAGATGGGACAGAAGGCCTCTGTCACCAACGAGGTCTCTTTCGATCATTGCCGTATTCCCGCCGACAACCTATTGGGTGAAGAGCATCGCGGTTTCCGCATCGCTGCAGGGGAACTTGCCGGGGGGCGTATTGGTATTGGTGCCCTGGCGCTTGGTATCGGCCTGGAAGCCCTGGACTGTGCCCGTGCTTACATGCATGAGCGGGAGCAATTTGGCAGGAAATTGGCACAATTCCAGGGGCTGCAATGGCAACTGGCGGACAAATATACCGAACTGGAAGGCGCGCGCCTGCTGCTGCTACAGGCGGCCTGGCAGAAAGATGCGGGGATGCCCTTTGGCCCAGCGGCTTCCATGGGCAAGCTGTTTGCCAGTGAAAAAGCCAACGAAGCCTGCTATCTGGCACTGCAGATTCACGGGGGCGTGGGTTACACCCGTGAATACCCCCTGGAACGCATGAGTCGCGATGTGCGTATCACAACGATCTACGAAGGCACCAGCGAAATCCAGCGCTTGATTATCGCACGCCATTTACTCAATGTGCGCTAACCTGATATCAGGTTGAAGTGGCAAGCATTATCGTTGCCGCACAGCGCCAGGCTGGTAGAGACTGAATCCACACACTGGTGCGAGCATGCAATAAATCCAGCTGGAGCGGACCGCGCCAAGCGGTGACATTACGCATAGTCAAATGCATTGACATTGTCACGCGGCCGACTGCATCCCGGCAAAATCCATGCTAAGACGCAACGAACTTTATAGTGAGCCCGCTGTGATTAGGCCAACTCAGGCTCTCTACATCGCCTCTGGTGAATCCAGTCTATAATTTCCCCTTCCGGGGTGTAACCACTTACGGTTTCCCGCAGCAGCTGACGCACGCATTCATAATCATCGCGCTCTAACGCATGCAGCAGTTGAGCCAAAACAATCTTGAAAGTTTCCCAAGACAAGTAGTCTTCTGTAGCACACATAATCATCGGATGATCGGTCGGGCTGACGTTGTCACCAATCAATAACTCTTCATAGAGTTTCTCACCGGGTCGTAAGCCTGTGAACTCAATTGCAATGTCACCATGCGGATTCCTCTCAGAGCGCACGCTGCAGCCACTGAGGTGAATCATCTTCTCTGCCAACTCGGCAATTTTCACCGGCTTGCCCATATCCAACACAAACACATCGCCGCCCTCCCCCATGGCACCAGCCTGGATAACCAACTGTGCGGCTTCGGGAATCGTCATAAAATATCGGGTAATATTTGGGTGTGTCACCGTCACCGGGCCACCGCGTTTGATCTGATCGTGAAAGCGTGGGATCACCGAACCCGATGAACCCAGTACATTGCCAAATCGCACCATCGTGAAACGTATATTGCTAACCTGGTTGATCGTTTCGCCATCGTTGAACAATATAGGTGCCGACTGCCGGCTTAGAGCCTGCAGCGCCATCTCTGCAAGACGTTTGGTACTACCCATCACATTGGTCGGGCGCACTGCCTTGTCGGTCGAGATCAAAACAAAATGTTCGACTCCAGCCTTCACTGCAGCTTGTGCAGTATACAGCGAGCCAAATACATTATTCATCACACCCTCGGCAATATTTTGCTCGACCATCGGCACATGTTTATAGGCTGCGGCATGGTACACTGTGCTTACTTCCCAGGAGCGCATGAGATCCAACAAAAATTTCGGATTGCGGATAGAACCAAGGATGGGCACCAGCCGCACAGACAACGATTCCCGCCGGATACGCTGTTCCAACTCGGTGTGGATACTGTAAAGATTAAATTCACTGTGCTCAAACAACAGCAGAGTGGTTGGACCAGTTGCTACGATCTGCCGACACAGCTCCGAGCCAATAGAACCACCGGCACCGGTCACCATTACCACATGGCCACGAATACAGCGCTCGAAAAGCGCCTTCTGCGGTGGCACCGCATCGCGACCAAGCAGATCCGCGACATCCACTTCCTGAATATCTTCGACCTTTACTCGGCCACTCGCCAGGTCCATAAAACCCGGCACACTCCGTACATGCAGGGGAAAACGCTCCAGCAATTCCAGTATCTCGCGCCGGCGCGCACGGGAGGCCGACGGAATAGCCAGGAGTATCTCTTGGGCTCCGGTTTGATCAATCATCCGTTGGATATTCTTGGGCTTGAAGACCCGCAAACCTGCGATCACCCGGTTGGCAATACCAGCATCATCATCAATGAAAGCCACCGGTAGCATAACCCGGTCTATACGCAATGCCGCCACCAGTTGATTACCTGCCGCCCCGGCACCATAGATAGCCACCTTCGATAAATGATCTACCCGGTTGATAAAGGGTACCTGCTGGCTCGCGACATACCAATCCCCCATAAAGTATTGGCGTATGGCCAGGCGCAAGCCGCCGATCATCACCAAGCTCAACCAACAGTAGATGAACACAACTGAGCGCGGTATTGTGGCCGGAGGATCGCGGTACCAGTAGACCACCAAAGCTAACACCAGAGCCGAGAGTGTGACCGCTTTGAAGATGCTAATCAGTGCATCCTTACCGAAATACCGCATCACAGCCCGGTACATGCCAAACTTGAAGAAAATAGGTATCGTAATTACCGGCGCACTAATAAACAACCAGGCATACGCGTCAAGAGGGTTAATTGGCTTGTCGAACCCCAAACGAATAGCAAACGCCAGCCACAATGCCAGCCACACCAACAGCATATCGGTCGCTACTTGCAAGATACGCTTATTGCGACGCGATAACCCCAACAACCAATTACGCAACTTGTCCATAATTCCTTCCCCGCCGCAACTCAAAACGCCCATTGACCCAATCAGCTTGGTACCTGATATAAGCATCCCGCTACACAATAGCCAGTGCTATCATCCACCTACCACCAAGCTTATACACCCGATTGCACGCCACATGAGCAACTCTCGCAAATATGTGTCATGGTCACTGACGATAGCACAGTATACAATTAACACCTGCACTCCATCCATGACCAACGCCATTTCTGTGCTCTTCGCTCTTTAATTCCAAGCTGGCACTCTTGATGAAGCCAGATATTTCTAGGCAGTCAACGACAAGTCCAAATCTCGCAGCAATGCTTGCCAGTAGTACTCGCAAACCATATTGTTGCTTATCACGACAATTGCCGCATGTACCATCTGAAAGACATCAACCAAGAGGGTGCTAATCGTCATTACAGAGTAACTGAAAATTCTCACCAGCTCCGGCCAGCGGTAAACTACAAAACAAACCCCAAGACTACTCGCCGGACAATATTCTATTCTCGATCATGTGATATTCTTCCGCACCGAGCATTAATACTATTTTTTCTTTGAGTTCATATTACAATTAGGGGCCTGACAGTACATTGGCATTATGGGAGTTTGCATCAAGAGGCCATCCCGGGCTAGG
>NZ_JAVAMR010000038.1:0-34805 GCF_030731025.1 Microbulbifer sp. 2205BS26-8
CAATGTTTTTTAAGATTTGATGCATATTTAATTGCACTCCATAGGGTATCAGCTGCCCCTCCAACAAACAGGGAAACACCATTACCATGACCGCCAGGGCATTTTCCTAACCAATGACCAGAGACAGCTTTCCATTCAAACCTTCAAACGCCGTCAGCAGGGGGCTCTCTGCGATCAACCCCACTCAGCCCTGCGTGGAATATGATCGTCCTATCTGCGGATAAACAGGATTTCACACAGATTTTTCACTGGAATTCAGCAGTTTCCCCGCCCGAATCCCGCAGATTGCCCAGGTTCCCAACGGTTGCTAAGATGCGCGCCTGCCGCTATGGCCCGGAATCCCTGCAGCTCTCGCATCCCACCTGCGAGGCTGCCGTTGGTCCGACCTCCCCATATGTCACCCCGCCTATCCGAAACCCGGAGAACCGGGGCTTTACACAGGAAAAGCGGCACAGAGGCCAGGTGCTATTTTTAACCGCGAGCGCACCGCGACGACTCCCTGCGACTACAGGAACGAAGTTTATGACCCAACCATCGCTGCAGCAGTTGGAACAACACGACGCCTTTATCCACCGCCATATTGGCCCCGATGCCAAGCAGGTAGCGGCCATGCTGGAAACCCTCGGGGTCGCCAGTCTCGACGAACTGATCGGGAAAACCGTGCCCGAAGCCATTCGCAACACCGATGCGCTGGACCTGGCCGATGCGGTCAACGAGGAGGAGGCCCTCGCAGAGCTGAAGGATATCGCGGCGCGCAACCGCATTTACCGCACCTTTATTGGTATGGGCTACCACGACACCATTACCCCCAACGTGATCCTGCGCAATGTGCTGGAGAATCCGGGTTGGTACACCGCCTATACCCCTTACCAGCCGGAAATAGCCCAGGGCCGCCTGGAGGGCCTGCTGAACTTCCAGCAGATGATCATGGACCTCACCGATATGCAACTGGCCAACGCCTCCATGCTGGACGAGGGCACCGCTGCTGCTGAGGCCATGGCCATGTGTAAGCGCCAGGCCAAGCGCAACAAGTCCAACGTCTATTTTGTAGATCGGGATTGCCATCCGCAGACGATCGCCATCGTACAAACCCGTGCCGAGCACTTCGGCTTTGAGGTGGTTGTGGGCGATATGGAAACCGACATCCCCGCCGAGCTGTTCGGTGCCCTGCTGCAATACCCCGGCAGCACCGGTCGCGTACGCGACCTGACCGATATCATCGCCCGGGTGCACGAGGCCAGTGGCCTGGTGACCGTAGCCGCCGACCTGATGAGCCTGGTGGCCCTGAAAGCACCGGGTGCCATGGGGGCAGACGTGGTGGTGGGCTGTAACCAGCGCTTCGGTATCCCCATGGGCTACGGCGGTCCTCACGCCGGTTTCTTTGCCTTCCGCGAAGCCTACAAACGCTCCGCGCCGGGCCGCATCATCGGTGTTTCCGTGGACAGCAAGGGCAAGCGTGCCCTGCGTATGGCCATGCAGACCCGCGAGCAGCATATCCGCCGCGAGAAAGCCAACTCCAATATCTGTACCTCCCAGGTTCTGCTGGCGGTAATAAGTGCTTTCTACGGGATTTACCACGGCCCTGAAGGCCTGAAAACCATCGCCGCCCGCATCCAGCGCCTGACGGATATCCTCGCTTCCGCCCTGCAGCGCGAAGGCTTCAACCTGGCCCACGACAGCTGGTTCGATACCCTGACTGTCATCACCGGCGCCAAGCAGGAAGAGATCTACCAGCGCGCCCTGGCCGCCGAGATCAACCTGCGCAAAGTGGGGGAGGACGCCCTGGGCGTGAGCCTGAGCGAGACCGCCAGCCTGCAGGATGTGTCCGACCTGATCGATGCCTTTATCGGCACCGGGCACAGCCTTGACCTGCACACCCTGGACAGCGAGATCGCCAGCAAGGGCTCCCTGGGTGTGCCCGCTTCCCTGCAGCGCGATACCGAATTCATGACCCACCCGGTGTTCAACTCCTATCACTCCGAGACCGAGATGTTGCGCTATCTCAAGTCCCTGGAGGCCAAGGACATCGCCCTGAATCACTCCATGATTCCCCTGGGTTCCTGCACCATGAAGCTGAACGCCACCGCCGAGATGATCCCGGTGACCTGGCCCGAATTCGGCAAACTGCATCCCTTTGCACCGGCAGATCAGGCCGAGGGCTACGGGGAATTGTTCCGCCAGCTGCAGCAGATGCTGGCTGCCTGTACCGGCTATGATGCCGTGAGCCTGCAACCCAACGCCGGCTCCCAGGGCGAGTACGCCGGCCTGATTGCTATCAAGAAATACTTCGAGGCAAAATGCGAATTCCAGCGCGATATCTGCCTGATACCCGCTTCCGCCCACGGCACCAATCCAGCCTCCGCCATGATGGTGAGTATGAAAGTGGTTGTGGTTGCCTGTGATGACAAAGGCAATGTGGATGCCGAAGACCTGAAGACCAAGATCGAAGAACACGGCGACCGCATCGCCGCACTGATGGTGACCTACCCCTCCACCCACGGTGTCTTCGAGGAAGGTATCCGCGAGGTGTGCGACCTGGTGCATCAGGCCGGTGGTCAGGTGTATATCGACGGCGCTAACATGAACGCCCTGATCGGGGTGGCGGCGCCGGGCCGGTTTGGCGGTGATGTCTCCCACCTGAACCTGCACAAAACCTTCTGCATTCCCCACGGTGGTGGCGGCCCTGGCATGGGCCCGATCGCTGTCGGCGAACACCTGAAGCCCTACCTGGCAGGCCACCCGGTAATAGAAGTACCGGAAACCCATGTGGAGAACGGCACTATCTCCGCCGCTCCCTGGGGCTCCGCCAGCATCCTGCCAATCAGCTGGATGTATATCCGTATGATGGGCAAGCAGGGCATGAAGCGGGCTACCGAAATAGCGATCCTGAATGCCAACTACGTGGCCAAGAAACTGAGCGAGCACTACACCCTGCTCTATACCGGCAGCAGCGGCTTTGTCGCTCATGAATGCCTGGTTGACTTGCGCCCGCTCAAGGAATCCAGCGGTATCACCGAGGAGGACATCGCCAAGCGCCTGATGGACTTCGGCTTCCACGCACCCACCATGTCCTTTCCGGTAGCCGGCACCCTGATGATCGAACCCACCGAGAGTGAATCCCTGCAGGAACTGGACCGTTTTATCGAAGCCATGGCCACTATCCGCCGTGAAGTGGAAGCTGTGGCCAGCGGCAAGTACACCGCCGAGGACAACCCACTGCACAACGCGCCGCACACCCTTGAGGATGTGATGACCGACGATTGGACCCACAGCTACTCCCGCGATGTAGCCGGCCGCCCGGCAGCCTGGCTGAAAGCGCACAAGGTATGGCCGGCTGCCAACCGTATCGACAATGTCTACGGAGACCGCAACCTGATTTGCTCCTGCCCACCGATGGAAAGTTACACAGAATAGAAGCCGAAGCGTTTAACAACCTGGAAAGCCACCGGGAAACCGGCTCAAGGCGGTGCAGGGAAGCACCGCTACCGGGAATAAGAATCTCCGCAGAAGCTATGTAACACCTTCTTACACTCCCATCCTGTCCCCACGCCAGTCACAGCCGCCAGCAGAAAATTTCTTATCCGGACAATGGAGTTTCACCACCTCTGAGATCGCGCGTACAGTTCCTGTAGTGAACAAAAATTTTTTGATGCAGGGGGACCCCTTGCACAAGGTAATTCATCTGTTTTTTGTACCACACCACCCGCCTGTACCAGAGGGGGGATACGCATCCACGAAGTTATGGTAGATATTGAAGTGCTTTGCGACCAAGGAGGCCGGGTGTGGGTGCATTACAGCAAATGCAGATAACCAAACAGACCTTCTAACCCTGGCGCAAACAGTAGGGTGGCACAGGGACCGACCAACAGCAGGAATCCAAGCCATTGCAGAGGGAGAATGAACAGCTGCGTTGAACAGTCGCGGATCTGGCTCTGGACAGATGGATTCTGTCAGAGGCCACCAGGGGAAACGGACGCGCTCTGGTTGAGAAATGGAGAAAGCGCTGCAATAGCAAGCGGCCACACAGTGCCTTGGGCTACCGCCCACCGGCTCCGGAAACCACCGTGGAGAAAGGGCCACGGCCCGCTATGCACTAACATTTAAACTGGACCACCTTGGTGGGGCTGATCAAAAATGGCTGTCTTCGCAAGCAAACATTCGGCCATGAACACGATCTGGTGCTTGGGGCAAAGCTGGCAAGTCTTTTTTCAGAGCAATAACCAAACTGCGGAATAACCTACTCTCAGCATTGAAAAAACACTCTGCTTTCATACATACGCGGCACCTATCACCGCAGAGCACCTCAGGCTGCTGTGGAGTACTATTTCACGTTGTAATTGATCTGTTTCTCACCCTGGGCCTGTTTATCCGCATGGTATGAAGAGCGTACCAGCGGGCCGCAGGCAGCGTGCTTGAAGCCGATCTGCTCGGCATAGCGGCGGTACTCCTCAAACTCGTCCGGGTGCACGTAACGCTGTACCGGGAGGTGTTCCCTGCTGGGTTGCAGGTATTGGCCGATGGTGAGCATATCGATATCGTGCGCACGCATAGTATCCATCACCTGAAAGATCTCTTCCTTTTCCTCACCGAGGCCCACCATCAGACCGGATTTGGTCAGCACATCCGGGCGGCATTGCTTGTATTCCTGCAGTAACTTCAAGGACCATTTGAAATTGGCGCCGGGGCGCGATTCGCGGTACAGGCGCGGCACCGTCTCCAGGTTGTGGTTGAACACATCGGGCGCTTCCTTCCCGAGAATCTCCAGGGCAGCTGCCATTCGCCCGCGAAAGTCCGGCGTGAGAATTTCCACCTGCAGATTCGGTGAGAGCGCCCGAGACTGGCGGATACAGTCGGCGAAGTGCCGGGCCCCACCATCGCGCAGGTCATCACGATCCACCGAGGTAATGACCACGTAGCGCAGCCCCATGGCTGCTATGGCCCGGGCGAGGTTTCCGGGCTCTTCCGGGTCCAGGGGATTGGGCTTGCCGTGCCCCACATCACAGAAAGGGCAGCGACGGGTACAAATTTCCCCCATGATCATAAAGGTTGCAGTACCACCGCTGAAACATTCGCCCAGATTGGGGCAACTGGCCTCTTCGCAAACGGTGGCGAGTTTTTGCGAACGCAAAATACGCTTGATACGCTCCACCTCCTTAGAGGCGGGCACCTTTACACGAATCCAGTCCGGTTTGCGCAGGACCGTATCACTGGCGATCACCTTGACCGGGATACGTTCCACCTTGTCACCATCGCGCAGTTTTTCTCCCTGTTGCAGGCGACGGGTGCGTTTAATCGGCACCAGATCGGGTTTATTAGCCATTACTTAATTCCTGCTGTTCGGCGCTCAATCGAGCAAATACGGTGTCATCCAGCGGTTGCCACTGGGCAGCGGGCAGTTTCAGGGCAGGCAGCAACTCGCGTACAAAGATCTCTGCCACCTGCTGCCAGTTGGGTGCGCGCTGGAGTAACTCGGCCATCTGCACCATCTGCAATCCGGCGTAACCACAGGGGTTGATACGGAGGAAAGGCGCCAGGTCCATGTCGATGTTAATGGCGATGCCGTGGAAACTGCAGCCGCGGCGCACACGTAACCCGATAGAGGCAATTTTATTGCCGGCGCGCTGGCCTTCAGCCAAATAAACCCCCGGCGCATCGGCGCGTGGTGCCGCTGCGATGCCAAATACCCCCAGCATGGCCACGGTGGCAGTCTCCAGCGCCGTCACCAACTCGCGCACGCCAATTTTTGCCCGGCGCAGATCCAATAGTGGATATACCACCAACTGGCCGGGGCCGTGGTAGGTCACCTGGCCGCCGCGATCCACCTGCACAACCGGAATATCCCCGGTGTTGAGCAGGTGCTCAGCCCGGCCCGCCTGCCCCTGGGTAAAAACGGGCTCGTGCTCCACGCACCAGATCTCGTCTGCACTGCTTGCGTCACGGAGATCGGTGTAACGGGACATGGCGCGCCAGACAGTTTCATAATCCCGCCGGGCCAGGTTGCGAACAGTGGTCATCAGAGCACCATATGTACCGAGGGGTGTGCTTTGAGTTCCTCAAACAGTGCCCTGAGTTGGTCTTCACCGGTGGCGAGAATGTAGAAGGTCATGGAAGTGAATTTGCCAGTGCTGCTGTCGCGCAGAGTCATACGGCCCTCGTCCAGTTCCGGGGCGTGGCGACGCATCACTTCCAATACAAATTGATGCGCTTTTTCATCGGCGTCACGCACAACCTTGACCATGTAGTCTTCACAAGGGAATTGGATCTTTGGAGGTCGCTGACTGGTGTTCTGGTTCATACCACTCTCCGGGGGCGGGCTGGTCAGGTAAGGGAAAGCTGGGACACAGCCGGGCGGCGATTATACAGCGGCTGGTACTCAGTGGACAGGGAACAGCAGGAGGGTGTAGGTTTTACACAGCGGGCAGGACGGGGCAATGCCCGCCCGGAAACCCGTCAAAGTACGATTTAGTTAAAGAAGCCAATCACAAAGCGCTTGATGGCATCCCACAGGCGTTTGAAGATACCGGCACGCTCCACGTCGTCCGCGGTTACGGCTTTGACTTCGGAAACGGTCTCGCCATCCAGGATCACCACAACCTTGCCCACCGGCTGGCCTTTCTGGATCGGGGCCTCCAACTCGCCATCCACAATCAGATCCGCTTTGATGCCCTCCTCTCCACCGCGGGGGATGGTGACGAAAACATCCTTTTCAACCGCGATACCCACGCGGGGCTTCTTGCCACCCCAGACGCGCTCGGTCTGCAACACCTCACCCTGACCATACACTTTGTGGGTCTGGTAGTAGCGGAAACCATAAGCCAGCAGTTTCTGGGTCTCGGAAGCACGTTTTTCATCGCTATCGGTGCCCACCACTATGGCAATCAGGCGCATGCCGCGCTTCATCGCAGAGGCCACCAGGCAATAGCCCGCCTCTTCTGTGTGACCGGTTTTAATCCCGTCCACCGAGGCGTCGCGCCACAACAGACGGTTGCGGTTGGGCTGGTTGATGCCCGAGTAATTGAAATACTTCTCGGAATATATATCGTAGTGCTCCGGATGGTCGGCAATCAGGGCACGGGCCAGAATGCCCAAGTCGCGCGCAGTGGTCAGGTGCCCGTCCTCCGGCCAGCCGGTGGAATTGACGAAGTGGGTATTTTCCATGCCCAGCAGTTCTGCCTGCTGGTTCATCACCTCCGCAAATACCTCTTCACTGCCGGACACATGTTCGGCCAAAGCGATACTGGCATCGTTACCGGACTGGATGATGACTCCGCGCATCAGATCTATTACAGAGACCTGGTCGCCGACTTTGACAAACATTTTTGAGCCGCCCTTGCGCCAGGCTTTCTCGGAAATGCGCACCAGGTCATCTTCCTTGACACTGCCTTTGAGTATCTCCTCAGAGACGATATAGACGGTCATCATCTTGGTGAGACTGGCGGGGGGAATCTGTTTGTCGGGTTCGTGCTCCACCAGAATCTGGCCGGTATTGGCATCCATCAACAGGTAGGAGATTGCGGTCAATTGCGGCGGTGCCGGGATTAGAGATTGCGCCTGAACCAGGCCCGCACACAACAATAGGAAAGAACAGGCGATAATCCGTGTGATCATAGGGGGAGTCTCATTAATCCTCGTGTTTGTTGGCTGGCTGTTAACCCATTATGTATTTTAATAGATTAGTCGGCAGCGCTGGGGAGGCACCCCATGCCGCAAGCCACTGTATACTGACAAAATACAAGAAAATTCGCGCCAATGCGCAGTATTTTGTGAACGGTGATCCAAATGACCGTCAAAACATAAATCAGTCACAGGTTGCCAGGAATTTTTCGCGCAAACCAACCGCCTGCTCCAGCAGCCATGTTGATGATCCTATTCATACACCACCTGGGGCTGCCCCAGCTGCTTCTGTGTCACGGTTTCCCGTGCCGTGGCGAGGGCCCTTTGCCGGGCGATGGGACCAATACGCACCCGGTATAATACCTTGCCATCCCGCTTTACCGGGCTGACCAGAACAGGGTAGTCAATCGCGTCGGCAAGCTGGGCCCTCACGGCCTCCGCCTGGACAAAGTTGCTGTAGGCACCGACCTGCAAAAATGTATTCCCGGGCAGCTTCACGGAGGTATCCTTTGCCAAACCTTCCGGGCCTTTCAACCCGTCACCAGTCAGTAGTACCTCGGTGACCGGCGGCAATGCCGCGGGGTCCAGTGACTCCACTTCCACACGGGCCACACCCCGCTCCACATACCCCAGCTTCTGGGCAGCCGTATAACTGAGGTCAATAATACGCCCCTGCACAAAGGGGCCACGGTCATTGACCCGCACAATAATACTGCGACCATTGTCCAGATTGGTCACTTTGGCATAACTGGGCAGAGGCAGGGTTTTATGTGCAGCAGAGATGGCATACATGTTATAGATCTCGCCATTGGCGGTATTGCGGCCATGAAACTTGGTGCCATACCAGGAGGCCTTGCCGCGCTCTTTATAGCCTTTAACCGCATCGCGCACATGGTAGGTCACACCGTTGACCCGATAGGGAGACTTGTTCCCGGCGGGGCCGATGGGCTCATGCACTGGCGTCGGGTCTGGGGTGGCCAGCATACTGACGGGTGTTGGCGGGCCACTGTCACGAATACTGTCACCGGGCCTGGCCTGCGAGCCCGGGTCAGTCTGCGGCCCCCCACAGGACACCAAAAACACCGCGGCATGTAACACCCCACACCGCACATTGCACTGAACCATAATCCCTCTACACGGCAACAAAAGGTTGCCGCCCCCAAGACGCCGTTGGCTGACACTGTCTGGTGAAATGAAAAAACTTTGACTGCAACCAGGGCCATTGGTTTCCCAATGCTGACTGCGATCGCCAGCTCAAAGCCTGATTGTCACTCTATTGACCGGACCCGTGCCGGTGAGATACGGGCATAATCCCCGCCATTTTAGAACGACAAATCCATGCACGATAAAAAAGCCCGGTAGTTTGTCCGATCAATAGGATTTTCCACCACGGGCCTTGACAATCTCCTGGGCCAGTTCATTGACTGCCATCGCATAGAGGCGACTGCGGTTATAGCTGGTAATGGTGGAAAAATTATTGAGTCCCAGCCAGTACTGTTTGCCCCCCTCTGTCTGCAGGGAGAAGACCGTGGCAGGCATTTCCGGTGACACCTGGCTGGTGGCGGTGAACCCTTTTTCCGCCAACTCCCCTACGGTCCATTCCGTTTGCAAGGTATTGTTGACAATGGTCATATCTGCATTGGGGCGCGGGATCGACAGAACGGCAATGGGTTCACCGGACTTCCACCCGTGCTGGGCGAGGTAATTGGCCACGCTGCCAATGGCATCCTGGATGTTATTCCAGATATCCACCTTGCCGTCATTACTGAAGTCCACTGCGTAAGCGCGGTAGCTTGAGGGCATAAACTGGCCGTAACCCATGGCACCGGCATAGGAACCCTTCAATGTCAAAGGGTCTATACCCTGATCCCGGGTAAGTAGCAGATATTGTTCCAGCTCTTTGGTAAAGAAGGCGGAACGACGCGGGTAGTTAAAGGCCAGGGTAGAGAGTGCATCCAGTACCCGGTAACCGCCCATATTGCCACCGTAGCGGGTTTCAATACCGATAATAGCGACAATGACTTCCGCTGGCACACCGTACTTCTTTTCCGCTTTGGCCAGGACTTCGGCGTTGTTGTCCCAGAAGTCGACACCGCCGGCAATGTTCTGTGGGGTCAAAAACAGCTTGCGGTATTCGTACCAGGGTTTGGCCTTTTCCGCTGGGCGCTGGATGGCCCTGAGAATGGAGTCCTTGCGTTTGGCTTTGCGCATCAGATCCTGTAGCGTTTCGCGATCGAACTGGTGTTCTTCCACCATGTACTCGATAAACTTCTGTACATTCGCATTGTCACCGTGACCAGGCTCCTGCGCGCAGGCAGCGAGGGCCAGCCCCACGCCAAACAATAGTCCAGAGGTCCACTTCAAAACCAACGCTCCTGTCTTCATTACGCGTCTCTTTATCCGGTTATCAACCAGTTGAACAACACCCACTAGAAGTGGACCCTGCGCCGCTCAGTCCCTACAGCCATGAGGATACCGAATCCCGCCATCAGGGTAATTAGTGAAGTTCCCCCATAACTGATCATCGGCAGGGGGACACCCACTATTGGCAGCAGTCCTGTAACCATACCAATGTTTACAAACACATAGACAAAAAAAGTGAGCGTTATACTCCCCGCCAATAGCCGTCCGAACAAGTACTGTGCCATAAAGCTAATATAGATGCCGCGTGCGATCACCAAAACGTAGAGCAGGAGCAGTATAAGCACGCCGCGCATTCCCCACTCCTCCGCCAAGACCGCAATAATAAAGTCGGTATGGCTCTCCGGCAGAAAATCCAGCTGCGATTGGGTGCCTTGCAGGTAACCTTTACCGTATACCCCTCCGGAACCAATAGCGGCCTTGGAGTTAAAAATATTCCAGCCGGCTCCAAATCGGTCATCGTGGGGGTTGAGTAGTGTCAGAATGCGCTGGCGCTGGTAGTCCCTCAGCCCCCACTGCCAGATAGGCCAGGTGGAAGCCATAAGTGCTGCGGTCACGGCGCCGATCATCTTCCAGCTGAGCCCCGCCAGATACAGTGCAAACAGGCCGGCGGCGGCGATCAGAATGGCTGTGCCCAGATCCGGCTGGCGCACAATCAGCGCAGCCGGTACCGCCACGATGACCAAAGCCCCGCACACCGTCGCAAACGCAGGGGGCTGTGCGCGCTGGTACAGGAAGGCAGCGACCATCATCGGTACCCCCAACTTCATCATCTCAGAGGGTTGGAAGCGAAAGCCGCCGATCTCCAGCCAGCGCTGGGCACCCTTGGCACCGGTACCAAAAAACAGCACCCCCAGCAACAGGGTGCAACCGCCCAGATAGGCCCAGATCGACCAACGCCGGTAAAAGTCCAGGGGAATCTGCGCAACAATGAACATGCCTAAAAACGCCAGGCACATAAAAACCGACTGGCGCTGTACATATTTGAAGTCGCCGCCAGAAGCACTGTAGAGCACTCCCAGGCCTGCAGATGCCAACAGCAATAACAATACCAACAGCGGCACATCGAGGTGCAGGCGACGGGCAAGGCTCACTGGTTTTCTGAGGCTGCTGTCCATATCGGACAGCCGGTGCGAGTAGTCGCGATTAGCCATTGCCCCTCCTCCCAGTCAAATCGGTATCCCGCGCGGTCTCAACCGGTGGCTGCGGACGCGCCATCCATTCGGCGAACAGCGCTCGGGCTACCGGAGCAGCCACCTTGCCGCCAGCTTCCCCATTTTCCACCAGAACCGCAACTGCAATGCGGGGTTTGTTCACTGGGGCAAAAGCGACAAACAGCGCGTGATCCCGGTGGCGCTCCAGCAGGGCCTCGGAATCATATTGCGCGCCCTGGGCAATACCCACCACCTGAGCGGTACCGGATTTACCGGCAACGCGAAAATCCAGGCCCTCGCCGGCGCGCTTGCCAGTACCGTCGCTGCGATTGACCACAGCCTCCATGCCTTCAAACACCAAATCCCAATGGTCCGGGCGCGCTTCCAGGTTGTGCAGCCTTTCCGGCGGCTGTACCACACCGTTAATGGTTTTTACCATTTGTGGCCGGTAGTGGATGCCGCGATTGGCGATAGTCGCGGTCATCACTGCCAATTGCAGCGGGGTGGCCAGCACGAAGCCCTGCCCCAGCACCGCATTCAGGCTATCCCCGGGGAACCAGGGCATGCCCCGCGCGCTGCGCTTCCAATGCCGCGAAGGAAAGAGGCCGGCGCGCTCTGTAGGCAGATCAATGCCAGTCTTGGCACCGAGCCCGAAATGGGTGGCGTTAGTGTGCATCTCGTCGATATCCCAGTGGTGCGCCATATCCCAGAAGAACACATCGCAGCTCTGTGCCATGGCCTGTACCAAATCCACTTTATCGCCATGGCCCCAGCGGATATGGTCCCGGTAGATACGCGGGTCGTTGGGCAGTTTGTAGAAACCCGGGTCCCGAATCCTGGTCTCCCGGGAAATAATCCCGGCCTCCAGGGCTCCGAGCCCCATCACGGGCTTCAGGGTCGAACCCGGAGGATACTGTCCCTGTATGGCGCGATTAAACAGGGGGACGTCAAGGGAGTCACTGAGGGTGCGGTAGTCGACAAAACTGATGCCGGTGACAAACAGATTCGGGTCGAAAGACGGCTTGCTCACAAAAGCCAGTACACCGCCGGTATTGACATCAATGGCGACCACAGCACCGCGGCGATCACCGAGGGTTTCGGAGGCCACCTGCTGCAAGCGCGCATCCAGGTGCAAGGTCAGGCCGACGCCTGGTTTGGGGTCTTCGCGCTCCAGCACCCGCAGTACCCGCCCGCGCGCATTGATCTCTACATTCTCATACCCCACTTCCCCGAGCAGGTGCTGCTCGTAGCTGCGTTCCAGCCCCACCTTGCCGATACTGCGAGTACCCCGGTAGCGCCGCACGTCCTCCTGGGTGAAATTATTCAAATCGCGGTCACTGATACGCCCCACATAGCCGACACTGTGGGCAAACAGCGCCCCCAGTGGGTAATAACGCACCAGTTCGGCCTGAACTGAAACACCGGGCATGCGAAACTGGTTGACACTGATACGCGCAATTTCATCTTCATCCAGGCGAAAGCGCAGGGGTACCGGCTCAAATGGGCGTCGGCGCTTCATGCGCTTGCGAAACTTGGCTACATCACTGTCTTCAAGGCGAATAAGGTGGCCGATCAATTCCAGGGTCGCATCTAGATCTCGCACACGCTCGCGCACAATGGAGAGATTGTAACTGGCACGGTTATCCGCAAGCAGAGTGCCGTTGCGGTCGTATATCAATCCCCGGGTGGGGGCAACCGGGCGTACCTGGATACGGTTTTCCTCGGATTGGGTGCGATAGTCTTCGTAGTTGATAATCTGCAGATTGTAAAAACGCGCAACCAAAACCCCCAACAGAACAATGACACCGGCGATGGCCACCAACATTCGATTGCGGAAAAGCCGCTGCTCGATAAAGGGGTCCTTGAGGCGAGGGGCGTGGGGCATTTGGGCTTATTTGAACAGTGTTGACTGGCGCTGAAAAAAACCAAGTGAACTACATTACCACAGGGCACAAGTGAACAGACAATTCGGGCTGGCCATTGTCTCCATCACTTGTGGTAGGGATGTCCCACCAACAGTGTCCAGGCGCGGTAAATCTGCTCCGCCAATACCACACGCACCAGCGGATGTGGCAAAGTGAGCGGAGAGAGGGACCAGCATTGTCTGGCCGCATTCAGGCAATCCCTAGAGAGACCATCGGGACCACCAATCAGCAGACAGACACTTTCCCCTGAGAGCTGCCACTCACGCAATTGCCGCGAGAACTGCGCCGTACTCCAAGGTTTGCCCTTTACATCCAGCGCCACGACATGATCCCGGGGACCAAGGGCAGAGAGCATTGCCTCCCCCTCCTTCCTACGGGCTTTGTCAATCAGTGCCAGGGTATTTTTCCGGCCGCGCGGCCCCAGGGGGATTTCCACTACCTCCAGGAAAATATCACGGGGCAGGCGCCTGGCGTACTCAGTGTAGCCCTCCTGCACCCAACGGGGCATTTTCCCTCCGGCGGCGAGAATTCGGATTTTCACGGTCTCACCCCCCGTGGGGGTCACTACCGTCCGCCTCTTCGCGCGTATTCGGCGTCATCGACCAGAGTTTTTCCAGGTCGTAGAAGCTGCGCAAATCCTCCAGCATCACATGTACCACCAAATCCCCATAGTCCACCAGTACCCATTCCCCCTGCTCTTTCCCTTCCACACCAATGGGGCGCACACCCTGTTTCTGCAATTCACCCACAACATTTTCCGCAAGGGATTTCACCTGGCGGTTTGAGGTACCGGTACAGATCAGCAGATTGTCCATCACATCAGACAGTTCGGAAACATCCAGGGCAACGATATCTTTGCCTTTCAGGTCTTCCAGTGCGTTGAACGCGATTTCTTTAATATTTGTCATAACACCTTGATGCTTTACCGGTCGCCGGCGGTATTCTGTTTTCTGTAAAGTTGATGGTCTTCAATATACTGCAACACCGCAGCTGGAAGGAGGTAACGGGGCGACTGGCCGCTGCCGAGCAATTGGCGAATATGAGTGGAGGAGATTGGCAGCAGGGTCTGTTCGCGCACCACCAGGCGCCCGCAGGGCTCCCCATGCAGATCGGCGGTGCTTCCGCGGTGACGCTCGAGCACATCGAGCAGCGGGGAATGATCACCCTCTTTTGCCCGCTGGGGCGGACTCCAGCCCGGCCGGGTCACCGCCACCAGATGCGCATGCGCCAGCAGGCTCTGCCAACGGTGCCAGTGGTGCAGACTGAGCAGGGAATCCAGCCCCATACAGAAACTGATCGACACCTCAGGACCCAGCTCTGTACGCAATTCCTCCAGGGTGTCCACAGTATAAGTGGCCCCCCCCCGGCGCAATTCCCGCTCATCCAGCTGCAATTCGTCACAACCCGCCAGTGCCAGCACCAGCATCTGGCAACGTTGACGGGGGGACACCCCCGGACTTTCACGGTGGCGCGGCTGGTGGCTTGGCAGCAAGCGCATTTCATCGAACCCTAAAGCCTGGCGCAGCTCCAGTGCCATACGCAGGTGGCCGAAATGTATCGGGTCAAAGGTGCCGCCAAACAGGGCGATACTGTGCCGCTTGGTCGCCAAAATTACCTCTTGCGCCAGATGATTACACCGGGACAGCGTCTACTGTCGTATATGTCCGTTTCCCAGCACGATCCATTTTCGGGAGGTTAGCCCTTCCAGCCCCACCGGACCACGGGCGTGGATTTTATCCGTGCTAATACCAATTTCCGCCCCCAGGCCGTATTCATAGCCATCAGCAAAGCCGGTGGAGGCATTCACCATCACCGAACTGGAATCCACCTCCGTGAGAAAACGCCGGCTGCGGCTGTAATCCTCGGTCACTATGGCATCCGTGTGGCCGGAGCCGTAGCGGGCAATATGAGCCATCGCCGCCTCCATATCCGTCACTACGCGGATCGACAGTATTGGCGCCAGGTACTCCTCAGTCCAGTCCGCTTCCATGACTGCCAGGCATCGCGGCAGTATCTCGCGAGTGCGCTCGCAACCGCGCAGCTCCACACCTCTGGACTCAAAGGCCGCGGCCAGATCCGGCAGTATCTCTGCGGCGATTCCCTCTGCAACCAGCAGGGTTTCCATAGCATTGCATACGCCGTAGCGGCGGGTTTTGGCATTCAGGGCAATATCGAAGGCCTTTTTCGGATCCGCGCGGTCATCGATATAGACATGGCACACCCCGTGCAGGTGTTTGATTACCGGTACACTGGCCTCACGGCTGACACGCTCAATCAGGCCGGTGCCACCGCGAGGCACAATCACATCCAGGTATTCCGGCATGGTGATCAAAGCACCCACGGCAGCGCGGTCGCTGGTCCCCACCACCTGAACGGCTGTCTCCGGCAGGTCTGACGCGCGCAATCCAGCGACAATGCAGGCGGCAATAGCCTGGTTGGAGTGCAGCGCCTCACTCCCGCCGCGCAAAATAGTGGCATTTCCGGACTTCAGACAGAGGCTGGCAGCATCTATGGTCACATTGGGGCGGGACTCGTAAATAATCCCCACCACCCCCAGCGGCACACGCATTCTGCCCACCTGGATGCCGCTGGGACGATAGCGCAGATTCTCGATTTCCCCCACCGGATCAGGCAGATCCGCGACCTGTAACAGGCCTGCAATCATAGCGTCGATACGGGGGTTATCCAGTTCCAGGCGATCGAGCAGTGCAGCGTCCAGACCCTGTGCACGCCCCGCCTGCATATCTCGGATATTGGCCTTGATGAGTTGCGCCCGCTGCGCTTCAATCTGGGTGGCGATGGCCCTGAGGGCACGGTTCTTGGCCGCAGTACTGGCCCTGGCCATCAGCCGCGCTGCAGCGCGGGCAGCCTGGCCCATCTGCCCGAGTTGCGTACGGATTTGGTCAGCAGTGTCGGTGGTGGTCACTTGGCGCTCCGTGCATAATCCGGTCGGCCGCGCAGTATACCCCAGGGGAGCGGGGTTTGAATGGCCAATCCCGGCCTATTCCGGAAAATAGGTCCACAGCCGGTCACTGCTGGGTCCATCGGTCCAGATTGTCAGCGATATTGGCCAGGCGTGCCAACGGGTCCTCCAGGGCCAGAAGTTCTACCCGCACCTTGTCTTCCAAGGGCAGCAACTGCGCCAGCTGCCAGGACAGCGCATCGGCGGAATCCACCTGGTCGAACTTCAGCGACAGTATTTTGGCGCGCTCTTTCAGTTCATTGAGTACAGCGAGCAAGCCATCGCTATCGGCGGGTATGGGTTTCGGCGCCTCTTCCGGCAGCCATTCCACATTCCCCAGCAATAGGTCGTCTTCAGCCCTGTCCGTACGGGTAATGCGAAATCGGCGCCGGCCCACCACCTGTATATGCAGCAGCCCCTCCTCACCCTGGCCCCAATCGACAATGTGCACATAGACACCTAGCGGCCACACCGAGGCATGCCCCACTTCGCCGCCGGAGCGAATGAGCACCACGCCAAATCCGCTGTCGGTCTTCAGGGCTTCACTCACCAGATGCAGGTAGCGCTGTTCGAAGATACGCAGGGGCAGGGTAACCCCGGGATACAGGGCCACGCTCAAGGGAAAAAGAGGGATCTGTTGCAATGGGGTCACTCGCCGTATTGTGTTGTCTTCACTAAAGATACCACTGCGCACACACCCGCCGCCCCGACAGAAGTGACGTTTTCGTGTCACTGGTCAAGAGTGTGACCAGGCTTGGGATTTGTTGCGGATATTACCGGTGGCAAATGCCGCGCACACCCAGTAAGCTGCTGCGGTCAATGCAATAGATGGAGACGATGTATGCCCACAGCGACAGCCCGTCATATTCTGGTGGAGAACGAAACAAAGTGCCAGCAGCTGAAGCAGGAAATCGAAAGCGGTGCCGAGTTTGGCGAAATGGCCAAAGCGCACTCACAGTGCCCGTCCAGCCGCACAGGAGGCGATCTGGGAGAATTCAGCAAAGGCGTCATGGTCGCGGAATTCGACAAAGTGGTTTTTTCCGATGAATTGCACAAGGTGCACGGGCCGGTGAAAACCCAGTTTGGTTATCACCTGCTGGAAATCACCAGCCGCAAGGATTAATCCCGAGCGGGAGAATACGCTTTGATCAAAAAGCCGGGCTTTCTGCCCGGCTTTTCATTACCTGGCGTGGGCATTCCCAATCAGGCACCCACCGCAGCTTCTGCTGCCACCTGCTCGTGGCTCGGCTTGCCCCTTCCTAGTGGCTTGAATATCACCAGCAGCAGCGGCAGCAGGGTGAGGGAGCCGAGCAGTGCTGCGGACATAGCCAGTGCGGTCAGTAGGCCAAAATAAATGGATGGTACAAACTTTGACAACGCCAGAATCGAGAAGCCGGCAATAATGGTGATCGCCGTGTAGAACATGGCGCGGCCGATGGTTGCGTGGCTGCGATGCATGGTGGCCAGGTAGTTGGCGTCTTTGGCAAACTCGGCGCGGAAACGGTACAGATAGTGAATCGCATGATCCACACCGATACCGACCGTTATCGCAGCGATGGTAATGGTCATCATATCCAGCGGTATGCCCGCCAACCCCATACCGCCAAGCACCACACAGGCTGCCAGCATATTTGGCACCAGCGCGATAATGGCCAGGGACAGGGAGCGGAACAGCACTAAAAACATCAGCAGAATACCGACAAACACCGCCCCCAGGGTAAGGATTTGCGACTTGAACAGGCTCTGCAACATATTGTTGTAAAGCACCAGCAGGCCGGTCAGGTGAATATTTTGCGGGGCTATGCCCATTTCGTTGTGGGCGTAGTCGTAGATGCGCTGGATCAATGCATCGCGGCGCAGGCCGGGGTCAGTTTCCATAACCCGCAGGGTGATGCGCGCCTGGTTGTCCTCCGTGGAAAGATAGGGGCTGATCAGCACACTGCGAATTTGCGCTGGCAGGCTGTTATTCGCCACCGCCAGTTCGAAGTCATTGAGCGGGCCACCATTCAAATCGCGGGCCACCTTGTACGCAGTTGCCAGGGACTGCACCTTGCCGACCTCCGGCTGGGCCTCCAGGTAGTCATGCAACTGCTCCAACTCAGCAAGACCGGCTACAGTAAACCAGTAACTCAGCTCCTGAGACTCTTCCGCACTGCCGAAGGGATCATCTATGGCAAAGGGGTCTTCCGCAGCGAGGGCGTCATCACCAGCGGCCTCGCCGAAAGGATCTTCCTCCCCCTCAAAGGCCACTACTTCCTCCTCGGGTTTGTCGAGGACAATATCCAGGGTGACAGTTCCGCCCAGGCGGCGGTCGATCACCAGCATCCCTTGATAGATCTCGGTGGCATCATCGAAATAATCGATAAAACGGTTTTCCACCTTCAACTGGGACACACCCGCAATGCCGGCCGCGAAAGCTAGGAGGGAGACACCCAACACAAAAACCCGGTGCCCCTCGGCAAAACGGGAAAAACGCAGGGTAAAGGCGTGGGAGTTGTCCGCACTCACCTTGCCCTCGCGCTTGGGCAGAATCATCAGGAAGCAGGGAATAATCAGGAAAGACAGCACCAAGGCCAGGGTAACGCCCATGGTCATCATCCAGCCAAAATCGATTACCGGGCGTATACCGCTCACCACCAGGGACGCGAAAGCCACAATCGTCGTCAGTGCAGTATACAGGCAGGGCTTGGCCATAAAGCGCACGGTCTGCAGTACCAGTTCCTCGCGGCTCCAGTGGGGGTGCTGGGCGATATATTCGCGGTAGCGCACCGCCAGGTGAATGGTGATGGCGAGAGTGATAATCAGCAACAGCGCGACAAAATTGGCAGAGATCACCGTGAGGCGCCAATCGAGCCAGCTGAGCAGTCCCAGCATTATCACAGCGGTGGTCACACAGGTGAGCAGTGGCAGCAGCACCCAGCGCGGCTGGCGGAAGATCAGCAGCAGGGTGAGGATGATAAAGGCGAGGATACCCACACCAAACACCACCAGATCGCTCTTGATAAACGCGATCATATCCGCGGTAATCATGGTCACACCGCCGAGGAACAGCTCCGCCTGCCCCTGGTAACCGGCGAGAATCCCCCGCACCGCTTCCACTCGCTGGCGGGCCTCCAATTCCTGGGCGGTACGATGTTCCAGGTAAACCGCACTCACCGCCTGCAACCGCGCGGTCTCCTCCGCATTCAGGCCCTCACTGCTGCGTTTGCGCCGCAGGGCATCGCGCTCGCGCACCAGTTCAATACCGCGGTTGTCCAGTTTCAGGTTGGCGAGCAGCGCAGTGGTCTGGCCGTCCGGGCTCAGGATCAATTCACGGTAAATGGGGCTGGAGAGAAACTCCTGGCGGGCCAGGTCCCTGTCGGTATCGGCATTGGACAGGGTGCGAATATCATCGCTGAGATCGGTCAAAGACAGCTTGGGACTATACAGCAGTGGCACATCCAGAATGGTCTGCACGCTGGTGACGCCATCCACCCCGCCCAGTGCATCGCGCAGTCTGCCCAGGGTGTCCAGGGACGCATCGCTGAACAGGTCACCATCCTTATAGCGGTAGGTCACCACCAGGAAGTCGCCACTGGCATAGCGCTCGGAAATCTCGCGAAAATAATCCAGGGACTGGTCCGCTTCCAGCGTGAGGGAATCCGCGGAGGCATCCAGTTTAAAGCGGGGCAGGCCCATTGCAGCCAGCAGGCTCAACAGGCCGACAACCATCAATACAGCCAATGGCCGTTTGGTCACCAGGTGTTCGCAACAGGTCTTGAAAGCTGACAGCATAAATTTCCGCTAGTAGTGAATATCAGTGGGCCACAGCCGCGTACGTTTTGGCCGCCTCCGGGATAACTACGGGTACACAGTTTGCGTCCACCCCGTGGTATTGGAAATACATTCAGGGCATATCACTATGTCCCAGCGCGCGGTCCGGGAACAGCAGATCCCGCACACGCCGCTTGAGGGTCTTGGCGCCGGGAAAGCCGCCATCGCGCTTGCGCTCCCAGATCAAATTTTCGCCAATCCGGATTTCAAATACTCCCCCAGTTCCGGGTTGTAATGCAACCTGCTGGAGGTCATCGGCAAAGGTGGAGAGCAATTCCTGGGCCATCCAGGTGGCCCGCAACATCCAGTTGCACTGCACACAGTAATGAATCGTGACGCTCGGTTTCACGACAATAGCCCCCTTTTAGCGCGCTATTCACCCCAGTTCGGCAATAAGTTTTGCTCCACGCCCAACTGATCGAGCAGGCGTGCCACAACGAAGTCGACAATATCGTCAACCGTGCGCGGTCTCTGATAAAAACCGGGACTGGCAGGCAGAATGACCGCACCCATGCGGGTGAGCTTGAGCATATTCTCCAGGTGTATTTCCGAATAAGGCGCCTCGCGCGGGACCAGGATCAGCTGGCGGCGCTCCTTCAAGGCTACATCCGCGGCGCGCTCGATCAGGTTGTTGGAAGCGCCGCAGGCAACCGCCGAGAGGGTACCGCCACTGGCGGGACAGATCACCATACTGACCGGCGCGCCGGTGCCGGATGCCACCGGGGAAAACCAGTCGCGCATGCCAAACAGGGTCAGCTGACCCTCCTTCGCGTCGAAATGATCGGCGAGACAATCCTGCAGCGCCCCACTGTCGCCCTCGGGCAGTTTGAGGTCAGTTTCGGTATTGATCACCACCCGCGCGGCTTCGGACACTAGCAGCCAGACGCGCGCCCCGGAGGCGAGCAGGCACTGCAGTAAGCGCAGGCCGTATTGCGCCCCGGAAGCTCCGGTCATGGCCAGGGTCACGGTTTTGTCGAAGGTGTGCTGATGCAAAATCCCAACCTCAATTTGTCCCGCAATGCATCTTCCCTACCCCTTCCCTGCCGGTAACATGGCTCAGACCGGGCGGCGGTATTTCTGTTCCAAAGCACCGATAAGGCGCTGGTGAATACCACCGAACCCCCCATTGCTCATCACCACAATATGGCTGCCCTCATCAGCGAGTTTGAGGGCCGATTCCACACCGCTCTCAATACTATCGAAAATCCCGGCGGGCACCGAAGAGTGGCGCGCCACTTCCTCCAGTGACCAGTCCATGCCCGGGGGCTGATACCAGAGCACCATATCCGCACCGCTGCAGGCATTCGCCAGCTTGTCCCGATGCACTCCCATGCGCATGGTGTTGGAACGCAGCTCGATCAAAGCGATGATCCTGTCTCCTCCCACTTTGGCCCTCAGCCCGGTGAGGGTTGACTGGATCGCCGTGGGGTGATGGGCAAAATCGTCATATACTCGGATTCCGGCCACCTCGCCCAGACATTCCATACGCCGCTTCACCCCCTGGAAACGCCCCAGTGCGGTGCCACTCAACGCCGGTAACACCCCCGCATGGCGGGCGGCCGCCACAGCGGCGAGGCCATTGCACACATTGTGTAATCCGGTGCAGTCCCACTCCACCCGCGCCACCTCGGCCCCCTCGAACTGTATGGTGAAACTGCTGCCATCCGCGGCGATATCCACCGCGCGCCAGTCGCCCAGGCCCAGCCCTTCCTGACCCACAAAGCCAAAGCGCTGAACCTCGCTCCAGCAGCCCTGCGCCAACACCTGTTGCACATTTTCCTCTGCAGCGGCAACCACCAGGCCACTGGCCGGCACCGTGCGTACCAGGTGGTGGAACTGGCGCTGGATCGCCGCCAGATCTTCAAAGATATCCGCGTGGTCGAATTCCAGGTTGTTGATAATGACTGTGCGCGGGCGGTAGTGCACGAACTTGGAACGCTTGTCGAAGAAGGCGGTATCGTATTCATCCGCCTCCACCACAAAAAACGGGGACTCACCCAGGCGTGCCGATACGCCGAAATTACCCGGCACCCCGCCGATCAGGAAACCCGGCTGCATATCCGCCGCTTCCAGAATCCAGGCCAACATACTGGCGGTGGTGGTCTTGCCATGGGTGCCGGACACCGCCAATACCCAGCGTCCGCCGAGGCAGTGATCACACAGCCACTGGGCGCCGGAAGTATAGGGCAGGCCCCGCTCCAGCACCGCTTCCACCGCGGGATTACCGCGGGGCATGGCATTGCCAATAATCACCAGATCCGGCGCCGGCTCCAATTGCGCCGGATCATACCCCTCAATGATCTGGACTCCCGCCTGCAGCAACTGGGTGCTCATTGGCGGGAAGATATCGGCATCACTGCCCGTCACCCGGTGCCCTTCCGCCACAGCCAACTGGGCAAGGCTTCCCATAAAGGTGCCGCAAATACCTAGAATGTGAATATGCATGGCGGAAATCTGTACTCCCGATCGTTGCGGCGCAAGCTTAACACGGCATCACAGACCAGTAATTGTCAAATACTCCGGTCTCCATGCATTCTCCGTGCTATTCCATTAGACTCCGCCCCCACACTGCTCGACCCACTCTCTACCAACGGATAGCGACTTAGCCGCAGTGACCGGCAGCCGACACGAACTCCGGCATTCCCCGCGTGCCACCGTAACGAGAACAGCCGCATAGCGGACAGCCGAGCAAAGACGTATTTCAAGACCCCGATAGATACAGGATAACCATGTCGAAAAAAAATGCCTTTTACGCACAATCCGGCGGTGTAACCGCCGTGATCAACGCGTCTGCCTGCGGTGTCATCGAAGCCGCGCGTGCAAACCAGGACAAAATAGGCAATGTCTATGCAGGGCTAAACGGCATTCTCGGCGCACTGCGCGAGGAGCTGATCGACGTGGGCCAGGAGCGCGCGGAGGATATTGCCGCGCTGCGCTACACCCCTTCCGGCGCTTTTGGTTCCTGCCGTTACAAATTGAAGAGCCTGGAGGAAAATCGTGCAGAGTACGCACGTTTGATAGCCGTATTCAAAGCGCACAATATCGGTTACTTCTTCTATAACGGCGGTGGTGATTCCGCGGACACCTGCCTGAAAGTGTCCCAGTTGTCCGAGACCATGGGCTATCCGATCCAGGCCATACACATTCCCAAGACCGTAGACAACGACCTGCCCCTGACCGACAACTGCCCGGGCTTCGGCTCTGTGGCCAAATATGTGGCCGTATCCACTCAGGAGGCCGCCATGGATGTGGCCTCCATGTGTGCCACCTCCACAAAAGTCTTTATTCTGGAAGTGATGGGCCGCCACGCGGGCTGGATTGCCGCCGCCGGTGCCCTGGCCCAGGAACAGGAAGGCGATGCGCCCCACATTATCCTGTTCCCGGAAGTGCCCTTCGACAGGGAAAGGTTCCTCGCCAAGGTACAGGCAACCGTGGACGAGAAAGGCTACTGTGTCATCGTCGCCTCTGAGGGCGTCCAGAACAAAGACGGCACCTTTCTCGCCGATGCCGGGACCACCGATGCCTTCGGCCACAAACAACTCGGCGGTGTTGCACCGACGCTCGCCACTATGATCAAGAGCGCCTTGGGCCTGAAATACCACTGGGCTCTGGCCGACTATCTGCAGCGCGCCGCGCGCCATATTGCCTCCGCCACCGATGTGGAGCAGGCCTATGCCGTAGGCCGCGCTGCCGTGCAAATGGCAGTTGCCGGCAAAAATGCCATTATGCCGGCAATCATTCGCGCCGAGGGCAGTGAGTACAGCTGGTCTGTGGGTGAAGTGCCGTTGTCCCAAGTGGCCAATGTGGAAAAATTCATGCCGGGTGAATATATCAGCGAGGACGGGTTCGGCATTACCCAAAAGGGGCGTGATTATCTGCTGCCGCTGATCCAGGGGGAAGACTACCCCCCCTACAAAAACGGAATCCCGCGGTATGCCAGATTGAGAAAACTGCTGGTAGAGAAAAAACTGGCTGCGGATTTCAAAACCTGATGTAAACACTGTGCAGCTCGAAGCCCCATAATACCGGGGGCTTTGGGCACAGCGCCTTACAAATCCGCATCCGACCAGACGGCAAACTCATTGCCGCACGGCTCGGTAAAATGAAAGCGCCTGCCACCGGGAAAAGAGAAAATGGGTTTCACCACCCTGGCACCGCAGTCCTCCACCTTTCGCAGGGTTTCTTCCAGATCGGTACTGTAAAATACCACCAGCGCACCACCGCTTGCGGTTGAGCTGTGCAAGTTGGCCTGATAGAAACCCCCATCCAGCCCGGCAGCGGTAAAAGCCGTATATTCTGCGCCATAATCGGTAAATACCCAACCGAAAGCTTCCGCAAAAAATGCCTTGGTTTTTTCCAGGTCGTTGGCCGAGAATTCGATATAATTGATTGTTTCGTGCTCGCTCACTCAACTGTCTCCAAAATCCATGAACCGCCAGGGGATACGACCTCTCCAGCAGCAGGCTCCAATCCCAGAAACTCTCCGGGCACCGGCAAGAACACGCCGGACTGACTCGACGCTCACAAACGACTCCATGACCTTGTGAATTGACATTGCGGGGATACTGCCAAACGTCATCGCACTGCTTGTATTTCACAGACCCCCATCTGACCAACACCCACAGCACCGCCCAAGGCCAGGGGGTTCTGCCCCGGGATCACCATATCATCGCCGATAGCCTGTCCCAGTCACAACTGCAAGAACTGATGGCAAATCTGAAGACGCTGATCAACGGCAGCGTAAATCGCCTGCCCGACCATGCGCAGTTTTTGCCCGATGAGCGGGAATGACAGGCTCTGGAAATACACCTGCCGCAACCGGGCTACTGGCCTGGTAAAAACCGGGGACATATCTGGCTGCAGTAGCCCCCTTAGCGACAGGTTGCAAGAGACAACCGACTTCACCATTGCATCAGCACCGCACCCCTAACCTGCCCACCCGCAAGCGGGGTAAAAGCCCTGGCACCGATGCCCGCAGATACAGGCTTCTCTGCGCTGCTTCGAACGATGCCGGGAGCCAGCACCGGCACGGTGTGGCCGCAAAAGGCCTATTCCCCGGCCCCCTCGCGGCACTCTCCGCGCACTTCACCACCGTATTTGTAAACCGTGCGTTCTATTTCAAAATATCCCTGCTTGCAAAAGCCGGTTTCGGCAAGTTGCCGCGCCAAAGCCCGCTCGAAATACGCGATATCGCGGCGGCTGACGCCTGCACCCGCTCCAACAGGCCCACGCTGCATACGCCTCTGGCCGTCGGGGTGGGCCAGTACCGGTGCAGGGAATGACTTGTGTTCCCTTTCCAGGGTAAATACAAAGCGCTTGGCACCATTGGGCGCAATTTCAGTGTGAAAGGATTCCTTCGCCCCGGGCATGGGTCCGTCGCTGGCGCAGGCGGCCAGAAACAGCGGGAGAAGCCATAAACCCCGCAGCCGCGGCGGAAAAAGTAGACTGATATATTTTTTATCAACAGCCAAAATACGCCCTCCTGATCTCTATGTATTCTCAATGTGCAGTGCAACAGTAGCCCGGTTATCCCATTGGCCAGATTATCCGCTGGTTATTTGAACACCACCGTTTTATTACCGTGGATAAACACCCGCTCCTGCAACACCATCAGCAGGGCTCTGGACAATACCAGTTTTTCCACATCGCGGCCGGCCTCCGCCATGGACGCAGCGGAGTGGGCGTGGTCCACATGAATCACGTCCTGCTCAATGATCGGCCCCTCATCCAGATGGTCGGTGACGAAGTGCGCGGTGGCGCCGATGATTTTTACCCCGCGCTCATAGGCTTGCTGGTAGGGTCTGGCACCGATAAAGGCGGGCAGGAAGGAATGGTGGATATTGATCATTCGCCCACTGTAGCGGGTCACGAAAGCGGGGGTGAGTATTCTCATATACTTGGCAAGTATTAGGTAATCCGGCCTGTACTCGTCCACCAGGGCTGCCACCTGTTGCTCATGCTCGCAGCGTGCCAGCTCTTCGGTCGGCACACAGTGGAAGGGAATATCAAACTTCTGTACCAACCCGGCCAGATCCGGATGATTGCTGATCACCGCAGCGATTTCCACATCCATTGCACCGGAGTAGCTCTTCATCAGGATATCCCCCAGGCAATGGGGCTCGCGGGTGACCATCAGCACCAGGCGCTTGCGCCCGGCAGATACCAGTTGCCGCTCGGCCCCCTGGGGCAGGGCCATATCCAGGTCTTCCAGGAAGGTGATATCGTTGAAGATGCCCTCCAGAACAGTGCGCATAAAGAAGCGGCCCTGCTGCCGGTCCACAAACTCATGGTTCCTAATGATATTGAGCTGGTGCTTGTAGCAGATATTGGTAATCTTTGCGATCAAGCCCTTGTCATCGGGGCAGTCGGTCAGCAGTATCTTCTTTTCCATCGTCAAATTTCAGGCCAACTATCCAGGGCCCAGACTATACACTATGCCGATTCAGCGATTCATACCGGGGAGAACATGGATAACAACCTTTACGTCGAGCATATGGCCACCCTGTGCCGCCGCTACGATACAATACTGGAAGCCTGCGGCTTCGAGACCCTCAATGTGTTCAGCGGCGCACCCAGGCTGCAGTTTCTGGATGACAACCCCTACCCCTTCAGGGTCAATCCCCACTTCAAGGCCCTGGTCCCGGTCACAGACAACCCGCACAGTTGGGTGATCTACCAGCGTGGACGCAAGCCAAAGCTGCTGTTCTACCGCCCGGTAGACTTCTGGCATTATGTCCCGCCCGTTCCCCAGGCTTTCTGGAGCGGGTTTTACGATATCGAGCTGCTGGGCAAACCCAGCGATGCCAAGGCATTCCTCAGTGCAGACAATGCAGCCTTTATCGGTGAGGGCGACAGCCTGCGGGACTGGCCCCTTGGCAGTGACAACCCGGAGCTGCTGATCAACCGACTGCACTGGGCGCGCGCCTACAAGACCCCTTACGAAATCGCCTGTCTGCGCGAGGCCAACCGCACCGCCATGGCCGGCCACCGGGCCGCAGAGCAGGCTTTCCGCAGCGGTGCCAGCGAATTTGAGATCAACCAGGCCTACCTGGGTGCTGCCGGCCAGGGCGAGCACCGCATGCCTTACGGCAATATCGTTGCCCTGAATGCGCACGCGGCGATTTTGCACTACAACCACCTCTCCACCGAGCGCCTGCCGGAATCGGAACTGAGGACTTTCCTGATCGATGCCGGTGCAGACTGTCACGGCTACTGCTCAGATATCACCCGTACTTACTCTTACGCCGACAACGCATTCGCGCAGTTGGTGGCAGCCATGGATGAGAAACAACTGGAACTGGTGGACGGACTTAAACCCGGTGTGCCCTATCCGGCCCTGCATCGCCAGTGCCACCTGAAAGTCGGCGAACTGCTGGCCCAGTTTGGCGTCATCAAGACCTCCCCAGAGGGCGCCATGGAATCGGGCCTGACCCGCCCGTTTATGCCCCATGGCCTGGGCCACTTCCTCGGCCTGCAGGTCCACGATGTGGGCGGCCACCAGAGTGGTCCCGATGGCGGCACCACGCCCCCGCCGGCACAATACCCCTTTTTGCGAAGCAGCCGCACAATAGAAGAGAATCAGGTATTTACCATTGAGCCGGGGCTCTACTTTATTGACAGCCTACTGGAGGAGTTAAAAGCCTCCCCCCTTGCCACTGAAGTGCACTGGGAAAAGGTAGAGGCATTCCGCCCTTATGGCGGTGTGCGTATCGAGGACAATATTGTGGTGCACGCCGCGGGTAATGAGAATCTCTCCCGCGAGGGTTCTGTCCCAACCAGGTTCGATAGAGTGACTGAAACCACTGTAACACCCAGCAATTAACCGGCTTGGCGCGAAACAGGTAGCGGGGCCTGTTTGGCGCCAACTGCACCCGCATTTAACCTGCCGGTTTGAACGCAAGTGCAATATCTTAAAATCGAAAATTGTGGTAAAAAACCAATAACCGGCCTCAGCGCCACGGGGAAAGATCCCCTCTCCATACAAAAAAACCGGCAAGCCCAGCCATTGCCGGTTTTTTTGTCAGGCCAGCTCGGCTCGAACCGCACGCGCCGCCGCCACCATATTGAGCAGGGATGACCCCACCTCGGCCCAACTGCGGGTTTTCAGGCCACAATCCGGATTGACCCAGAGCCGCTCCACCGGCACCACCTGGGCAATTTTCTTCAGGCGCTCCACCAGCTCCTCCCGCTCGGGCACATTGGGGGAATGAATATCGTAAATCCCCGGCCCGATCTCATTGGGATAGCCGCCAGTCTTGTTCGCAAAGGCGCTGAGCAGGCGTAAATCGGAGCGCGCGGATTCAATGGTAATCACATCCGCATCCAGGGACACAATCGCATCTATGATGGCATTGAAGTTGCTGTAGCACATATGGGTATGAATTTGCGTTTCCGGCTTCACCGCACTGCACGTATAGCGAAAGCAGCCCACCGCCCAGGCGAAGTAATCGGCGTGTCCGGCCGCCCTTAGTGGTACACCTTCGCGGAGGGCCGGTTCATCGATCTGGATAATGCCAATACCCGCCGCCTCCAGATCCAACACCTCCTCCCGCAGTGCCCTGGCAATCTGCAGGCAGCTCTCGCTGCGGTGGATATCCTCCCGCGGGAAAGACCAGTTGAGTATCGTAACGGGGCCGGTGAGCATGCCCTTCACCGGCTTGCTGGTGAGGCTCTGCGCATAGCGGCTCCACGTTACGGTCATGGCCTGCGGGCGGGAGATATCACCGAAGATAATCGGTGGTTTCACACAGCGGGAGCCGTAACTCTGTACCCAGCCGTTGCCGGTGTGTACAAATCCAGCCAGTTGTTCGCCGAAATACTCCACCATATCGTTGCGCTCGGCTTCACCATGCACCAACACGTCCAGGCCGAGAATTTCCTGGCGACGAATGGCTTCGGCAATTTCCGCGCGCAGGTGTTCCTGGTAGTCTTCCTCGCTGATCTCTCCGTTGCGGTATTGCCGGCGCACCTTGCGCAACAGGTCGGTCTGAGGGAAGGAACCGATGGTGGTGGTGGGCAGCAGGGGCAGTTGCCAACGTTTTGCTTGTACCGATGCCCGCTCAAGGTAGCGCTGTTCCCGCCAGGTATCCCGCAGTTTTTCTGCAACTGAGTGAGTGCTCTCCCCCTGTTCTGTTCCAGCCTCAGCTGCAGCGGCCTCTTCTTGCAGCAACTGTTGCAACTGCGTGAGCTCGGCCAGTTTCTGGCGGCTGTAGGCCAGTTTTTGTTTTTGCGCCTGCGGCAGGGCTGTTTCGGTCTCCAGGTCTACCGGGCTGTGCAGCAGGGAACAGCTAGCAGAGAGCCACAGGCGATCTCCCAGTTGTGCAGCCAGGGGCTTCAGGGTTCGCTGCCACTTGTGCAAGTCCGCACGCCAGACGTTGCGCCCGTTGAGTACGCCGGCAGACAGCACCTGCCCCTCACCGACAAGCGCCATCGCAGACTCCAATTCTTCAGGCGCGCGCACGCAATCGATATGCACGCCATCCACCGGCAGTGAGAAAGCCAGGGGCAGGTTTTCTCGCAGGGGGGAAAAGTAGGTGGTCAGCAGTAACTTCGGATTGCCTGCAGCGGCACTGATCTCCTGGTAGGCGCCACTGAATGCCGAGCGCCACTCGGCAGGCAAGTCGAGCCCCAAAATTGGCTCATCCATCTGTACCCACGCCACGCCCAGTTCCCCAAGCTGCGCCAGCAGCTGCGTATAACAGGGCAGAAGGTTGGGAAGCAGATCCAGGGCATTGTCGACACCCCGCCCCAGCCACAGGTAAGTCAAGGGGCCGATAAGCACCGGCTTCGCCCTGTGTCCCTGGGCCTGGGCCTCGCGCACCTCTGCCAGTAACCACCCACTATCCAAGCAAAACGCCTGCTCCGCATCAAATTCCGGCACCAGGTAGTGGTAATTGGTATCGAACCATTTGGTCATGGCACTTGCGGCCACCGGCTGACCCGAGGGCGCGCGGCCCCGTGCCAGGCGAAAATACTGGTCCAGTTTATTTTCTGCTGCGCCATCGACAAACCGGTCGGCAACCACACCAAACATCAGTGAGTGATTGAGCACCTGGTCGTACCAGGCAAAATCCCCAACTGCCACAAAGTCCAGACCGGTATCTCTCTGCGCCTGCCAGTTGGCGCGGCGGATATCAGTGCCCACCTGCAGCAATTGCTGCTGGGAAATATCCCCACGCCAATAAGCCTCCTGGGCTTTTTTCAGTTCGCGATCGGCCCCGATCCGGGGGTAGCCGAGAATATGTGTCTGCGCCATCTCTGTATCTCCAAGTCCATGTCTGTGCGTGGAACAACGCCGCATTGGCACCCTCGCCCGCAACGTTGTCACCGGTGCCAGTGCCAGCCACACCCTCTGCGAGCATCCGGACTTGATTGTGTCAATACAGTGTTATTCAATCAATTTCATATTTTTTGCAATAAACATGAATAAATCTAAAGATGATTGAACTGCGCCAATTACGCGCCCTGAGTACCTTGAGGGATACCGGCAGCCTGGTACGGGCTGCAGAGCGCCTGCACCTGACCCAATCGGCCCTGTCACACTTATTCCGGGAGATGGAGCAGCGTCACAACCAGCCATTGTTTGTGCGCAAGTCCCGCCCGTTGCGCTTTACCACTGCCGGGCTGCGCCTGTTACAACTGGCCGATGCTGTACTGCCGCAGGTGACTCTGGCCCAGCGCGACCTGGCACGACTGGCCTCCGGCCAGTCCGGCCGTTTGAATATCGCCATTGAATGCCACAGTTGCTACCAGTGGCTGATGCCAACCCTGAACACCTATCGGGACGACTGGCCCGAAGTGGAGCTGGATCTGTGCAGTGGCTTTCACTTTGCTCCGCTGCCGGCGCTGGTGCGCGGCGACCTGGACCTGGTAGTTACTGCCAATCCGGATACGATGTTGAAAGACATCCACTACCAGCCCCTGTTCAGTTTCGAGATGTGCCTGGCGCTGAGCCGCAAGCACCGGTTGCTGGAACACGGCAAGCGGCGCTGGATCGCGCCCGAAGACCTGGCCGGGGAAGTGCAGATCACCTACCCTGTGGAGCGAGAGCGGCTGGATATCTTCCAGCGCTTCCTCGACCCAGCGGGAGTGGAACCTGCGGAAGTGCGCACGGCGGAACTGACAGTTATGATGGTGCAGCTGGTGGCGAGCGCGCGCGGCGTCTGTGCCCTGCCCGACTGGGCCCTGCACGAATACCTGCAAAAAGGCTTTATTGCCCAGCTGCGCCTGGGCGAAAAGGGCCTTTGGAGCACTCTGTACGCCGCCGTGCGGGCAGATATGCTAGATCAGGCCTACATTGCCGATTTCCTGCAAACCGCACGGGATACCTCATTTAGCCACTTAAACGGGATACGCGCAGCTACCTGATAAGATGGCAACCCTCCAACAGGACCAGCACAGAGACCTCCACTGATATTCACAACCAGGAACCGGGCACCGTATTTTTACCGGTAAGTGCCCATTCTCCGGCATTATCCCCAGAGCCCGCGGCGACACCGGGAGCGCGGCTCGGCAGCAGACTCTTGCCGCCCCATCAATCCTGCCTGCCAGCGCGCCTGGGCTTGCGCCTCCCTTTGGGCTGACCACCGGGCTTTACACCCGCATCACCGAGACGGGAAATCCGCATGGGCTGTCCCGCTACCCGCACTTTTTTCAGGTGCTGGAAAACCTCTTTGGGCATGCCCTCTGGAAGATCGACTGTGGTGTAATCCGGGTAAATCTCAATACGGCCGATGTATGAGCTGTCCAGCTCGACCTCATTGGCGATTGCGCCCACAATACCACCCGGGCGCACGCCCTGCTCGCGGCCGATTTCGATGCGGAAACGCTCCATACCCTCCTCCGGGGGCGGCATCTTGCGATCCTTTTCGTAACCATCCTGCTTGCGGCGGCCTTCGAATTCCCCGCCCCGCTCATGCCGCGCCTTGCGGGGCTTGAGCTTCTGCTCCCTGATCAGCAGGGGCTGGTCACCCTGGGCCATAGACGCCAGTGCTGCGGCAACATCCAGCGGATCCACTTCGTTTTGTGCCAGGTACTCCTCTACCAACTGGCGGTAGGGGGCCAGGTCAGCCTGGCCTTCCAGGGTTGTGGTGATACGCTCGCGGAAGCGCTGCATACGCGCGCTGTTGACCACTTCGGCGCTGGGCAACGCCAGTTTCTCGATCGGCTTTTTGGTCGCCTTTTCGATAATGCGCAGCATACGGCGCTCACGGGGTGCCACAAACAGAATGGCGTCGCCCTCGCGACCGGCGCGGCCGGTGCGGCCGATACGGTGGATATAGGCTTCTGCATCATAGGGAATATCGTAGTTGATCACGTGACTGATGCGTTTCACGTCCAGTCCACGCGCTGCCACATCCGTGGCCACAACAATATCGAGCTTGCCGTTTTTCAGCTTGTCGATCACCGCCTCGCGCAGATTCTGCGCCATATCCCCGTTCAGTGCCGCACTGGCAAAGCCCCGCGCGGCCAGCTTATCCGCCAGCTCTACGGTGCTGTTCTTGGTGCGCACAAAGATAATGGTGGCATCCACCGGCTCCGCTTCCAGGATGCGGGTCAGGGCATCCAGTTTGTGCAGGCCACCCACCGGCCAGTAACGCTGGCGAATGGTCTCTGCGGTTTCGGTTTTGACGCGGATCTTGACCTCAACCGGATCCCGCAGGTGCTCGCGTGCGATGCGGGCAATCTCCCTGGGCATGGTGGCGGAGAACAGTGCGATCTGGCGCGCTTCGGGAATCTGCTCCAGCACCCACTGCACATCGTCGATAAAGCCCATGCGCAGCATTTCATCGGCCTCATCCAGCACCAGGGTGCGCAGGTTAGACAGATTCAGGGAGCCGCGGCGCATATGGTCCATCACCCGGCCCGGGGTACCCACCACCAGCTGCACACCTCGCTTCAACTGTTGCATCTGCCCGCGGTAGTCGGCGCCACCGTAGATGGGCGCCACATGGAAGCCTTTCAAATGGGCAGCGTAAGACTGGCAGGCCTCGGCCACCTGGATGGCCAGTTCGCGGGTCGGCGCCAGTATCAGCACCTGGGGACGGCGATCATTCAGGTTCAACTGGGAGAGCAGTGGCAGCGCAAAGGCCGCCGTTTTACCGGTGCCGGTTTGTGCCTGGCCCAGCACATCCCGCCCTTCCAGCAGGGATGGGATAGTCTGCGCCTGAATCGGTGACGGCGTCTCGTAGCCGAGCTTTTCAATGGCATCGAGGATTTCAGGCGGCAAGCCCAGCTGGCTAAAGCCAACCGGTGGGGAAATATCGGTCATTTCGGGAGTCACTTGAAGCCCCAGTGCCGTTCGCAGAACTGGGGTGCTGGATAAAAGGTGGGGCAGTCTAACAGGATAAATTGCAAAGAACAGCCTGTTTTTTGATCAAAATTCGCTCCCTGAAGCTGAGTCTGATGTAAGTTCTTTGCTGGTGGATTGGTGGCTGAGCGATACGTTTTCCTGGGGATAGCGCTTTGAGGCTCAGTAAACTGACTCCCTCTCAGCCCCTGTATATGTTCCAGGCTTCGACCAGCGTATCGCTAGGCCCACTGTTCACAGTCTGCAGCAGGCGTTCGTTAACCCCTTCGACGGTCTTATTGATTCCCTTGAAAAAGCTACCATCCAATTGGGTTTGCTCATATAAATAGGTCCGAAAGCGCCGGAACAGCTTATGCTCAACCACAGCAGGGGCCTTCCAAAAGCTGGAGAGTGAACCCTGGTGCGTTAGGCCCCGCATATCGTAGAACGCGCGCCCCAGCACCTTGGTTGGAACCCTGTGCAGAAGCGCTGAAATGCCCACGGTGCTGTTGATGGTCACAACTCCCCTGGCATGATCCAGCAGGGTGGGCAAATGCAGGTCATGGCAGTAAATCACCCTGCGGGAGAGCCTATAACGCGCCTCTAAGGCATCAACAAGCTTTTGGTAGTGACAAAAGCCCCGATCCATTGGGTGGTGTTTGATCACAAGTACTGTATTTGCCGGAGCATAACGCGCAAAGGATTTCAATACTGCGTCAATTGCGTTTTCCATAGAGAGCAGGTCCGAGTGCTCACGAAGTTGGAAATCATCGCGGGTTTGTAACGGAAACAGGAAAAACTTACGACTGAAGTTCGTCGTCAATTTAGGGGTTAAGGAACGCTGGGTAACCCGGTATAGCCCCTTTCGGAAAAAGCTTCTGATCCAACAAGCCCCCTCAGTTTTCCAGTCGCGGCTTCGATGATGCTGATAGTGAGGATACTTAGACCTGGCAAAACGCATCGCCAGGTAATAGCCTATGGCAAAACGGGCCCGTTGAAAGAAAGTCCGGCCCACAGGCGCCCCGGGTTGACGCCCGCGGCTCTGGTAACGTCCAATAGCCTCATGAGACCAGTCTGTATGGGAAAAAGCATTCACACCGCCCCACTCAAAAGTCACAAAATCCGGGCGCAAATAACCCTCTTCAAAAACACCAAAGGGTATACCCAGAGACTCGCAGACTGCTCGGGCCCTGGTATGCAAAGGCCGGCAGTCACCATAGACAAATACGGCTTCTGCATCATGCTCCAGCAAATAGCGACGAAAAAAGGATGGCCAGTCATGTTCACAACCGCTGAAATCGGCCTGGAAATCGGCCCAGCCAAAAAAACGGTCACCGCCATTAAAATTGATCTTGTGGGTGATCACCCCTTGCTTTGACAGTTTTTTTGCCAACTCGGCAAAGAATGGGCCATGAGGCCCCTGTAAAAATACTGCCACAGGCATGAATTTCCCCTACACAAAAACCACAACACGCAACAGCATATGCTGCGAACACCCAGGCAATTCCCCTTTCAAGTTATATTTGGGTAAATTGTGCCTGTTTTCGCCACTTTCACACTGCTGTTTAGCTTGAGAGCGCCTCAAAAATGAACCGCGCATTGCAACACTAATCTTCGCAAATGTCTAT